>CAMCLY010000150.1 GCA_945875805.1 uncultured Myxococcales bacterium
GGTGAGGGCTTTTTGTTTTTTATGAAGCATGCTCCCCTCTCCCCAGGGGAGAGGGGCCGGGGGTGAGGTCGGGGTTTGTGTGAGGCTTTTTGTGTTTGTCCTGGGCTTTTTGTGTTTGTGGAACGAAGAAGTGAGTAAGATGGTGAGGCTGGTTTTGCCGGCATGACGCAGAACGCAGGAGAAGGTATGAAGAGGATGTGTCTGAAGGGCGGCCATGTGGTGGCCGGGGATGTGTTGTTGTCGACGGATGTGCTCGTGGTGGGGGAGAAGATCGCGGCGTTGGGGGACAGCGCGTCGTTTGGTCTTGGTGCGGATGACGAGGTGGTGGATTGCACGGGGTGTGTGGTGTTTCCCGGGGTGATTGACGCGCACTGTCATATTGCGCTGGACACGGGGGTATTTGCGACGGGGGATGACTGGCTGGTGGGCACGTCGGAAGCGGCACAAGGTGGAATCACGAGTGTCGTGGATTTTGTGGGGCCGCAACCTGGCGAAGATTTACACCATGCGCTCGATGCGCGATTGGCGCAGGCGGAAACCGGGATTGTGGATCATGCGTTTCATTTGACGGCGCTCGATGCACGTCCCGAGACGCTTTGTTCGATCTCCCGGTGTCGGGAATGGGGGATTTCCTCTTTGAAGATTTACACGACGTATCGTCCGAATTATTACTTGGATGACGAGGCAATAGTGTCGATTTTGGAGCGCGCGTCGGATTCGGATCTTGCGGTTCTTGTGCATTGTGAGAATGATGCGGTGGTGACGCATGAAACGGCGCGCCATCGTGGTGAGGATTTGTATCGATCGTATCCGGCGATGCGGCCATCGTTGGCAGAGGTGGAAGCGGCGCGTCGTGTGATTGCGCTTTCGGAGTATACGGGGGCGCGCGTCGTCATTGCGCACAATTCGGCGGTCGAAACGGCGCGAGTGGTGGCACAGGCGCGGTCTCGCGGGATCCGCGTGTTTAATGAGACGGCACCGCAGTATTTGTTTTTGAGCGCACGCGATAACCGCGAGAGTCCGGAGCCGTGGCGTTATATTCTTCAGCCGCCGTTGCGTGCGGCCGAAGACAACGAGGGGTTGCAGGCATCGCTTTTGTTTGGTGCGGTGGACATGGTGATCACCGATCATTGTGCGTATACGCGCGAGGAAAAGATCCATGGCATGGCGGGAGGCGTGCCGGGGGGGCTTCCTGGATTTGCGACGCTTCTTCCGATGACGGCATCGGTGCCTGGGATGACGTGGACAAAACTGGCGCGCGTGTTGTGTCAGAATCCTGCACGGATTTATGGCCTATGGCCGCGCAAAGGCGCCATTATCCCCGGGTTTGATGCGGATATCGTCGTGCTTCGTGACGAGCCTGTGGAAATCATCGATGCACGGCATGGGGGATTTGCGGGATATTCCCCGTTCGTGGGGCACCTTGGACGCGGCCGTATCGATCGGGTGTATCGGCGAGGGGAATGTCTGGTGTGCGATGGCAAGTTGGCCGCGCATCCTGGGCGAGGGGAATATCTCCGCGTGTAGGGGAATGTTGGGCATAAATAAAAAAGGCAGGTCATGCGACCTGCCTTTTTTGTGTGACGACAGTGGGGCTAGAACTCAAGCCCGATTCCGATATGAAAGGTAGCCTTATCGGTGAGATCGAAGGCGCCTTTGGCGCCGAAGTTGTCGATTTGCGCGTACATGTATTCGGCAAAGATGTACGAGGTGTTGACGCCCCATTCGACGTCGAAGGCTTTTTCCATTTCGGGGGCGAGCCAGTCGAGAACGAACGCCACGCCTGCGACGACGTGAAAGCCAAAGGTTCCGCCGTATCCCTCTTTTCCGTCGTCAGATTTGGCAATGGCGTCGGATCCGTCTTCGATCCACCAGAAGGAGTAGTCAAATCCGGCCTTGACGTAGAGGGTAAAAGGGATCTGAAAACGGTCCCAGAGATAGTCGAAGCGATAGACGAGCGAGAGCCGCAGAGGCAGCCAATGGAGCTGGGTGTTGTCGATGGATTTTTCGCCGGTATCGGCCTGGAGGCTTTTGCCGCTGATGTTGCCGTAGCCAAGGTGAAAGCCGAGTCCGAGGCTTCCTACGCCGCGCCAGAACTGCCAGTCGTATTCGCCTTCGACAATGAACCCGGAGTCTCCCCCGAAATGTTGTTTGAAGGCGTTGCCGAGGTTGTCCGGGGTATAGGGGCCGGCTTTGAATTCGGCCATCATGTTGACGGGGGAATCGGCGTGCGCGGTGTTGGGGGACAGCATGGTGCCGGTAGCCAACGCGACGGCAATGAGGGGGGCGACTTTATGAAGAACCTGTTTTTTGGACGCGCGACGTTTTCGGACGATCAGGAATGCGATGCCGCCGGTGATGAGTGCAAGCAATGACCAGAGAACTGCCGGGGCATACATGAAGAGGGCGGCGAATCCGTAGAGGGGCCACAGGGCTGCGCGCGTGAAGGCGCGCGCGACGGAGTGTTGTCCGATGAAGTATGCGATGGGGGGGCTGAGTTTGTAGTACGTGTGTACAAACGCACGCCCGGGCGCGGACTGCATGAGAACGTCGTCGCGGAATTTGCGCAACATGGCGACATGGGGTTCCTGGGTGGAACCGTATGCGGCGGTGGCGATGAAACAGAAGCCCCCGTCGACGTCGGCGTTTTCGGCACGGTAGGTATCCCAGAAGTCCTGTGAGGCGACGGTCTCGACCGTGATGACTTCCCCGACGACACTTTCGTTGCCGTTGGCATCGATGGCGGTGACGGTGATGAGGTAGGTCTGGTCTTCGGAAACTCTATTTTTGAGCGTCTGTGAGGTTGTGGTGGAGGTGGCGGTATGGGCGCCGGAGATTTTGTCAGGGGTGTCGCCGATATTGATGACGGTGCCCTCGGTGCCGTAGTAAATTTTATAGGATTCGGCGTCCTGCACCCCAGTCCAGCTGAGTTTGATGGAGTCCCCACCGGCGGAACCGGTCAGTCCTGTGGGGGCGTTGGGTCTCTTGGTCCGAAAATCGAGCAGATAGGTGACGGTATAGGGCGTCGAGGAGGCCGACGCGTCATTGACGATGAGGTAGAGATATGAGGATTCGCTGAGGTTTTCGCATCCCTCGGCGTTGGCCGCAGAACTGAGATCGGCCACTTTTCGGCGGACTTCGATGGGGGATGAGGTCGCCGAAAGCGGCATATTGCTCGCGATTAAGGCACACTCTTCTCCGGTGGTCTGATTGAGGTCGTCTTTTGAGCAGGAGACGTTTCCTTTGGCGAATTTGATCGAATAGGTCGCGGAATCTGAAAGCGTGGCGTCACTTGAAAGCGTGAAGACGAAACTCACCTCTCCGGTCTTGATGTCGAAGAGGTCTTGACATCGCGAGGCGTTGAACGCGAGTTTTGACGAGGTGTCCTGCGAGGTGGCAGTCAGAGAGCTGGTGAGGGTCCAATCGTCGCTGCTCGAAGCAAAGGCGAGGTTTGGCAGGATGACTCCAAGCGCGAGCAGAAAAGCCATCCCAATACGCGACAGGCGATTATTCATGAGTTGATTCCATCCTTCCCTGGTTCCATGCCGAACAGGCAATCTGTACGGCGTTGAGTGCGGCCCCTTTTAACAGGTTATCACTGACAATCCAAAAGATTAGGCCATGATTGGCGACGGGATCCTTTCGGATTCTTCCGATGAAGGTGTCGAAGTGATCCTGAGCCTGGGTGGCGGTGGGGTATGCGTCCGGTGACTGCATGTCGGTGACACGGAGACCGGGCATTTCGTCAAGGATGCTTGCGGCTTCCTGTACGGAGATTTCTTTCCGGGTGTTGAGACTGACGACTTCGCTGTGGCAACGCATGACGGGGACTCGCACGCAGGTGGCGCAGACGCGAAGGTCTGGTCGGTCGAGTATTTTTTGCGTTTCAAACATCATTTTATCCTCTTCTTCGGTAAATCCGGAGTCGAGGAAGGCGCCGATTTGAGGAACGACGTCAAAGGCGATGCCGCGGGCATGCACGGCGGAAGTGTCGTGCCGATGTCCGGCGAGGGCATCCCGGGTTTCGGTCAGGAGGGCATCCATACCCTTTTGACCGGCACCACTGCACGATTGATAGGTGGCGACACGGACATCGTCGATGCCGACGGCGTCATCGAGCGCCTTGAGCGCCAGCACCATTTGTATGGTGGAGCAGTTGGGGTTTGCGATGATGCCGGGCTTGAGGGCAATGAGATGGCCGTTGACTTCGGGAACCACAAGGGGCCATTTGGGGTCACGTCTGAACGCCGACGTGTTGTCGATCATGAGGGCACCGGCAGAGACAATTCGGTCGGCCAGTGCCAGACTGACAGACTTGCCCGCGCTGCACAAAACGATGTCGACGCCCCTAAAATCAAAGTGCCCGGCATCATGGACTGTGAGACTGCCCCAGGGCGTCGAAAGGGATTTGCCCGCGCTGCGCGCTGACGCGAGAAGATCGACCTTGCGTACAGGCAGTTTCAGGGTATCGACGCACCGAATCATTTCGCGTCCGACGGCGCCCGTCGCCCCAAGAATGGCGATATGTGCCCCTTCGCGGCACCACAGGATTGAATCGCTCATTATCCCCAAATCCTCCAAGTTCAAACGAATTGAGCCAATTTGGCGGCCCTGTTTACATGCACTCTGGCCGCAACGGCAAATTTTTATGCAAAATGTGCAAATCCCGTGGCCTTATGCGTTAAAATGATGTCTACAGACGTTCTATTTCTCAAAATTATGCGCTGACTTTGGAGGGAGTCGAAAATGACGAGCGGTGAATTTGAATCTCTGTGGCAGAAGATCGAATCCGAAAAAACGCGCGGTTCGCGTGCAGTCGTCGTGTTCACCGGGGCCGGGGTCTCGACGCTTTCGGGGATTAAGGATTTTCGCGGTCAAGGTGGGCTCTATACCCAGCCATGGCATGGACACAGCGTCGAAGACATTTTGTCGTTGACATCATTTATGGCCGATCCGTCGGTTTTTTATGGCTGGGCGCGCGAGTTCTGTTACTGCCTGGACCGGTTTTCGCCCAACATCGTGCACCGCGCCGTCGCGCGACTCGAAGAGCTCGGATACACCAACGGCGTCATCACCCAGAATATCGACGTCCTGCATCAGAAGGCAGGCTCTCGCCAGGTCTTTGAGTTTCACGGTTCGCCGTCAATGCACCATTGCCTGAGGTGCCGGCGGGCTTTTGACTATGACGCGATAGCGCCGACCGTGATGAAAGGCGAGGTGCCAACATGCACATGTGGCGGAGTGATCAAACCCGACATCATTTTTTATGGGGAGTCGATCAACACGCGCGTGATGGAGAAGTGTTTTGAAATGGCGTCTGCCGCGCGCGTGATGATCGTGCTTGGCAGTTCGCTGCTCGTACAGCCTGCGGCGTCGATTCCGGTCATCGCCCGAGAGGCCGGTGCCACGCTTTGCATCGTCAATGCACAGTCGACGCCGCTGGATAAAATCGCGCACTACAAGTTTGACGATCTCGCCACGTTTGCACAGGAAATCGTCGCCAAAATTGGTGACGCGACGAACGACGAATACAAGGCGTGATCCCGGAGGGCTTATGCCCTCCTTTTTTTACGAGGCGTTTGGAAGCGTCCCTTTGGGCGTGTGACGACGGTTCGTCTTGCTGCGGCGCGCGAGTAAAAAGTGCGTCGCCTTTGTTTTTTGGCTTGCGCGTTTTGTGGGCTCTGGATGGGGCGTTGTAAAAAATACATGTGCGTTTCGGGATGTGGCGTGGTATGAGTGGCGCGTTTTTTGTGCTCGGACGCAGTGTCTTGGCGTAGTTTGAGTAAAATTGGTAAAACGGGAATTGTAGATGAATAATCAGCAAAGAAATGACCTTTGTGCATGTGGCAGTGGCAAAAAATACAAAAATTGTTGCATGCGTAAGGATGAGGCTCAGGCTCAGCTTTCTAAGCAACAGTACGATGTGCGCCAGGTGATTGGCCCCAAAACGACGCCCTACATGTTCTGGAAGCGTTGGAGTGCCGCATGTGGCCGTAATGAATTTGGTCTCGTGTACGACATGCTTTTGCCCGGTGGCGAGCTTGCCGAAAAATTTCGCACTGCCGAAGATTTCTTTGTCAACCTCGTCGAAATCGGCCTCCCTTACGAAGACCGATGGACACTTGACGGCCTCCGCATCAATGCGGGCACGATCGAGTTCCTTTGCCACCGCGCCGACAGCAACGACCGCAATGCTGACATTGTCTGCTCGCTCATGACGATCAAAATGACGGAACTCGGCTTCCGCGTCGAGAAGATCGAAAAATGCGTCTGCAACCCCAAAGACGGGGGGAAGGTCAACTTTGACCTGTTTGAACGCAAAAGCCTTTACGGCGCCTACCTCGCCAAGCTTGCCACGGGCTGGACGCGTCCCGATTTGACCGACGAATCGACGCGTTTCGTCCCACCGGCGGACTAATCTCGCGTCCCATGTGACGCCTTTCTGCAGACCTCCTTACACGGCATCTGACGGGCTTATGGTTCAGTCGTTAAGCATAATGAACGTCGCGGATTTTGCCGCGCTGATGAAACAAACCCTCTTTGCCGATTTGGAGGCAAAACATATCGCGGCACTCCACTCGATGTGCGAGTGCCGCCTGGCAACCTCGGGCGAGTGTATTCGACAGGTCGGCGAAATGGCCGACGCACTCGCGATTGTCGCCACAGGTCGTGTCCGGCTTGTCGATCCGACGCGTCGTGAGACGTTGGCACACTTCAATGCCGGTCAGGCTTTTGGCCTCATTTCCCTGCTGTTTCCGGGACAGGGATATGTCGAGGTGTATGCCGTGGAGGAGACGACACTCGTGATCCTCGACGCCGGAAATTTGCGCATGATCGAGGTCTCCAACCCGGAGCTTGCGATCGTCGTGAATCGCGCCGTGCGTTCGGCATTGGCTCCGATCTTTGCCAACGCACTGCCCGTGCTCGCAAAAATGCTCTGAATCCTTCCCTTTTGTAGAGGAGCGGGAGGGCAAAAAAACAAGGGAGGCATGCCCCCCTTGTTTGCCTTACTGGAGCATGAGCCACAACACCACAGAGATTGTCCCGATAAGGGCGGCGAGAATGACGATGAGGACGACCGTCATGTTGATCCCCGAAGATTTGCGCTCGACGGAGACGGTGTCGTGCGAAATGATCGTCGGTTTCTCTTTTTCTTCGGCGAGGCTTTTGAGATTTTCGGAAATGCTGCTGAGCACGAGATAGAGTTCGTGGCCATCCGGATAACGATCTTTGGGCTCTTTTTTCATGCACTTGTAGATGCACGTGAGGAGCTCTTTGGGAACGTGGTATTCAGGTCGCGGCTTGCATGTCGGGGTGGACTGATGGACCTGGGCATACATGACGTCCATGAGGTTTTCGCTGTCAAAGGGAACATGACCGGAAATGGCCTGGAAGAGCATGATGCCGAAGATCGGAAGAGCGTCGTGTAGGGAAAGAGTGGTGGTGGGGGGGGGGGGGG
>CAMCLY010000151.1 GCA_945875805.1 uncultured Myxococcales bacterium
CCCTCTCCCCATGGGAGAGGGGCCGGGGGTGAGGTCGGGTTTGGGTGAGGGCTTTTTGTTTTTTATGAAGCATGCTCCCCTCTCCCCATGGGAGAGGGGCCGGGGGTGAGGTCGGTTTCGAGCTTTCGTCTGAGGGTGGCGATACGGTCGCGCAACTGGGCGGCGTTTTCAAAGTCGAGGCGTTTGGCGGCGTCTTTCATTTCGCGGGTGAGTTCTTCAATTCTGGCGGGAATATCGTTGTGCGAAATCTGGGTGTCGGCGAGTTGTTCTTCGTCGGGCTGTCGATTGGGGATGTGTTCTTCGAGATTCTGGATGTTTTTGACGATGGTTTTGGGGGTGATGTGGTGCTGTGCGTTGTAGGCTTCCTGGACGGAGCGTCTCCGTCGAGTTTCGTCGATGGCCTCGCGCAGGGAGTCGGTCATTTTGTCGGCGTACAGGATGACGCGTCCCTGGGCGTTTCTGGAGGCGCGGCCGATGGTCTGAATGAGGGAACGCCTTGAACGGAGGAAGCCTTCCTTGTCGGCGTCCAGGATGCAGACGAGCTGGACTTCCGGGAGGTCGAGACCTTCGCGCAGCAGGTTGATGCCGACGAGGACGTCGAACTGTCCTAGGCGGAGGTCGCGCAGGAGGGCTGCGCGTTCGAGGGTGTCGACGTCGGAGTGGAGGTATCGGGCGTGGACGCCGGTTTCGTTGAGGTATTCGGTGAGATCCTCGGCCATACGCTTGGTCAGGGTGGTGACGAGGACGCGGGCGCCGCGCTCGACGACGGGGCGAATTTCACTGACGGCGTCGTCGACCTGTCCGACGGCAGGACGCAGATCGAGCAACGGATCCAGCAGGCCCGTCGGTCGGATGAGCTGTTCGATGATCTCGCCCTCGGACTGCTCGATTTCAAAATCCCCCGGGGTGGCGGAGACATAGATGACCTGTCGGACGAGCGCCTGAAACTCCTCAAAATTGAGTGGGCGGTTGTCGAGTGCCGAGGGGAGGCGAAAACCGTATTCGACGAGGGACTGTTTTCGCGCCCTGTCGCCACGGTACATGCCGCCAATCTGAGGCACGCTGACGTGGCTTTCGTCGATGACGAGCAGAAAATCGTCGGGAAAATAATTGATGAGGCAGGGCGGTGGCTCGCCGGGCGCTCGTCCGGTCAGGTGTCGCGAATAGTTCTCGATGCCGGAGCAGTAACCCATGGCGGCGATGTTGGCGATGTCTTCGTCGGTCCTTTCCTCGATGCGCTGAGCCTCGACGAGTTTACCTTCGGCCCGGAAACGGGCCACGACTTCGCAGAGTTCCGCCTTGATCGACATCAGCGCCTTTTGTTTCATCTCTTCCGAAACGACATAATGACTCGCCGGAAAAATCGAAAGTTTGTCGACATCGGCATACACGCATCCACGCACGGGATCGATTTCCTGAATCGATTCGACCTCATCCCCAAAAAACGAAATTCTGAACGCGCGTTCGCTTTCATACGCCGGAAACACCTCGACGACGTCTCCCCGGACCCGAAAGGTGGCGCGTTCGAGGTCGAACTGACAGCGCTCGTACTGGATACGCGTGAGCTTTTTGAGGAAGGCATCGCGCTCGATTTCTTCGCCGACGCTCAGACTTGCGCGCATTTGGAGATAGGCTTCGGCCGTCCCAATGCCGTAAATGCACGAAACGCTGGCGACGATGATGCAGTCGTTGCGCGTCATGAGGCTGTGCGTGGCCGCCAGACGCATGCGGTCGATGTCGTCATTGATGCGGGCGTCTTTTTCGATGTACAGTCCAGAGGCCGGAATGAACGCCTCCGGCTGGTAGTAGTCGTAATAGCTTACAAAATATTCGACGGCATTTTCGGGAAAAAGCGCCTTAAATTCCGTAAAAAGCTGACCGGCCAGTGTTTTATTTGGCGCAATGATGAGCGTCGGCCGTTGCACACGTTCGATGACCGACGCAATCGTAAACGTCTTCCCGCTTCCCGTAATCCCCAGCAGCGTTTGCGCCCGTTGCCCTTGTTGGAGCCCCTCGACGAGGCGGTCAATCGCCTTGGGCTGATCCCCGCACGCCGTGTAATCACAATGCATTTTGAACTTCACGTCTGGCCTCCTGGCTTGTCGAGATCCATGTTTTTGTTTTTTGGGGTGGGGGAAGTCTCCCCCTGAGCGGCTATTGAGGACAAGGGGACACGTCCCCTTGTCCCAATACGCCGCTACCCCCTCTGCCCTCACCCCCTAGCCCCCTCTCCCGGCGGGAGAGGGGGACAAATGTTTTTCCCTGCCGGTACGTCGAGACTTCCCAAAGTTTACAAGGGATGAGCGTTTCACGCCGCATCCCCAGGATTTTTGCAAATACTTTATATGAAAGTCATCGGATACTCACGATGGGTGGGTTTTATAATAATATCATCTTTTGAATGCGGCATGCGGTGGAGAATATATTGAGATGTATACATCAAACGGAATATATATTTCGTTTGATGTTTATCGTCTGTAAACGAAGATACTTTCATACGCTTCGCTTTTATTATTGTCTCGTACAAAAAGCCGGATGGTGTTGAGTCCTTTTTTGAGGGGAACGGTGGTTTGTATGTGTTCGGATTTTTGGGACAGGGGTTCATAGACGACTTTTTGCATGTTGAACTCGTGATCGACCTCGGTAGCGATATAGATATAATAATCTTTGAGGGTGGCGAATCCTGTGACGTCTGCGCTGATCGAGATGGTGTCGTGGTCGGTGACGTGGGGCATGTCGGCCAGCTGTATCCTCGGAATGGTGGCGATGGTTTCGACCTCGATGGGGGAGATGGGGGATCCGGCGGCATCCTGCAGACTGGTGGAGGCGATCCATCCTTGGATATCGCCGGCGACGATATGGCTCCATCTGCCGACGATGGCGTCGCGCTGGACGGTGCTGTCCTGTGGAAGGGTCACCAGTGCGTTGGACGTGTCGACGGGAGAGACGTGGAGTTTTGCGGGCCCGGTGAGGCGTTGCACGTCTTTTTGCGGCGTCACGATGGCCGAGGGGACTTCTTCGGAACGGGCGGTCTTGAAGGCGATGGTTTCGACGAGTTTGTGCGTGCTGGCCTTGTCGTAGACGTGGAGTTCGAGCTGGACGTCGGCGGTCGACACTTGGGTGGTTCGGAAGGTGAAATCCCGCACGACGCGGGCGCCGTGCGGCAGGGCCTCGGTTTCGGCACGGGCGTTTTTGAGGATGATCTCCGGGGCTTTGTTTTTGAGGTAAATCAGGGGTTTTTCGGCGGTTCCCGGTCCGTCGTTGCTCACCCAGAGGCGCACGGTGACGTCCTCGGCATCGTCCAGAAGTCCGTTGCCCACGCCCTTCCCATTGTCGGTATCGACAATGGCGTAGTGAATGGTGAACTCTGGCTGTTCGATGGCGTGGGTGGTGATTTCGATCGCGGTTTTCTGAAGTTCGGATTTTGGAATGGGGGAACCGTCGTCGAGGAAGAGTTTGACGGTGACAGGGTCGACGCGGGAAGCCTGCGCGCGGTTGGATTTGACCCGAAGTTCGCGCGTCACCGATTGTCCCGGATCGATTTTTCCAAAGACAAATTCCTTGTCGTTGGCGCGGCCCAGGGTCGATTCGGTCAGTCCGACGACGCGAAATGCGGGTTGTGCCCCCCGGTTTGTAGCCGTGGCCCGGATGACCATCTCTTCGCCTGCGGTCATGGCGTTGTCTGGGCGATCGGTTTCGACGTGGAGTTCGAGCTGGAGGTCCGCAGGCACCGGCCCCGCCGTCCAGTCGATCCCCCTCTCCTTGAGGGCTTCGGTCAGGGCGCGGTCTTCTTCGAGTTGCAGGGAATCCGCGGAGGAGACGAATTTGTCGATCATGTCGCGACGGCGATGGACGTTGCCGATGCGTTTGAGCATCTGGTGCGCCAGGCGCACCTGCGGATCGTCTTCGGGCTTTTTGTTTTTGGGTTTGGACTTGATGAGTTTGTCGACGTCTTCGAGGGTGAGGACGGAGTCGTCGTCAAAGTCGTCGTCGCCAATATCGTATCGTTGGGACAGATAACGGAGGGCATACGCCGGTGTCTGATCTCGCACGGCCTTTTGGTTGACGAGGTGGCCGCCCAGACTTTCTTCTCGCCGTAGCCAGGGTTTGGGGTAGAGATTGAGGTCGTCCTTGGACGCGAGCATCGGGACGAGCCGGATGTCGGGGACGATACCGACCGACTGAATCGACATGTTGCCTGGGGTCAGGTATTGCCCGATCGTCAGCTTGAGGGCGGATTTGTCGGGCAATTCGTACAGCACCTGGACGCTTCCCTTTCCAAAACTGGTGTCTCCGGCGATGAGTGCACGGTCGTTATTTTTGAGCGCGCCGGCCACGATTTCGGAGGCCGAGGCCGAGGAAGAATCCATGAGTACGACGATGGGGTAGGAGGCCTGAGTCGTCTTTCGCGTGGCATTGCGCGGTTGCGAGAGCGTGTCGTTGACGCCGACTGTCGTCACGATGTTGCCCGAATCGAGGAAATTGTCGGCGATATAGACGGCCTGATCGAGAAGTCCGCCGGGGTTGCCGCGCAAGTCGAGCACGAGGCCGTGGATGCCGTCCATTTCTTTGCTCAGCGAATCGAGGGCTTTGCTCATGTCGCTTTGCGAGTTGCCCTGAAAACTCTTGAGCTTGACGTAGGCGATGTGATCCTCGAGCGCGGCCGATTCCAGGCTTGGTATGGAGATTTCCGCCCTCACGACGTCGATGTCGCGGGGCTTCTTCCATCCCTTTCTCATGACGTTCAGGCGTACCGTGGTCTGGGGTTCTCCCTTGAGCAGATCGACGGCTTCGGAAATGTTCATGTTCAGGGTGGGCGTCCCGTCGATGCTCAAAATCTGGTCGCCTTCCTCGATGCCCGCGCGGCGCGCGGGGACGTCTCCTGCCACCGGTTCCACGACGATGAGTACTCCGTCGATCATCCGCACCACAATGCCAAGTCCGCCGAATTTTCCGCGGTTGCCTTCCATCATGCTTCGATACAGTTCGGGCGAGAGAATGACGCTGTGCGGGTCAAGCGCGCCCAGCATTCCGTTGATGGCGTCGTATTCGAGATCGCGCGGTTTGACGTCTTCGGGCAGATATTCCTGAACAAACACGAGAATGCTGCGCAGACGAAGGCTCATTTCCCAGAGGTTTTCGAGGCCGTCGAGCTCAAACGTTTTGGACTGCCCCTGAATTTTGACCTCCACTTGCGTCGGGTGTTCCTTGATCGGTTTGTCGAAGATGCAGAGCAGTTCGGGCACGCTTTTTTGCAAACTGTCCAGCGAGGAGGCAATCATCGTGTTGGGATCGAGACGATCCGGATCGACGTAGTTTTGCTGGAGTTGCAACAGGACCCTGTTGAACACCTGTAAAGCCGCAATTTCGTGAAAATCGTCGAATCGCGTTTGCGCCATCAACTCTGCGCCTCGCCATTCAAACTCGACGTGTCCGTTCCGTTCCACGACCGAAACGCCGATTCCGGCCAGCGCCAGTGTTGCTACGACTCCCCAGTAGATGATTCTCGATCGCTTCACCACGTTCCTCCCAAAAAAGCGCCCGAATGCCTGTGTTCAAACGTCAACACGCATCCTGTCATTCCTTAAGCCTACCCCGAGTGCGTCCTTTTTTCCACTGGCAGGTTTTGGGGGATGTCCGTGACTTGGTGAGAAATTTTCCAAAAAAAAGCGGCGCGTATCCCGCCGGAGGGGGGATAGCGCCGCGCGCGCGGCGTATCGGGCTTTAGGCCGATAGCCGGCGCTCCGGCAAAGCTATTGGAGGGTCATCGTCTTCCATTTTCCGCGCTGGAACCGGACGAAATAGCAGATACCTATGAGACTTATCGTGGCGGCCATGGACGCCCAGGCGCCGTAGATGCCCATCTCGAAGAAGTTTCCGAGGATGAAGACGAGGGGGACCATGACGAACCACATGCAGATGAACATGATGATCATGGGGAAACGGGTGTCGCCGGCGCCGCGCAGGGCGCCCGAGATGGTGACGCCCATGGCGTCGAAAATTTGGTAGACGATGCCAAAGCAGAAGAGATTGGCGACGATTTGAATGACCGTGGTGTCGTCGGAGAACATCTCGCCAATGGCATAACGGCAGACGAAGAGGATGATGCTGAGGAAGATCATGATGCCGGCGGCGAGTTTGGTGGAGAGGCGCGCGGAACGCTCGGCGGAGGCGATGTTTTTGGCGCCTATGTATTGCCCGACGAGGGTGGTGGTGGAGATGGAGATGGCGAGTCCCGGCATGAAGCAGAAATTCATGAAGACGAAGACGATGGCGTGGGCGGCGGAGGCTTCTTTGGGGAGAGAGGCGATGTAAAGGTTTGTGGCGAGCCATCCGAATTGCTCAATGCCCCATGCAAAACCGACGGGTAGGCTGATTTTGAGGAAGTTGGTGAAGGTGTCGAGTTTTGGCTTGGGAATGGTGCGGGTATGAAATTGGGCGGAGGATTTTCGGCTGAAGACGACGAGGGCGTAGCAGGCGGTTTCGATGGACTGTGAGATGACGGTTCCGATGGCCGCGCCGACCGCACCGTAGGCGGGAATAGGGCCGTATCCAAAGGTAAAGAGGTAGGTGAAGGGGAGGTTGGCTGCAATGGTGATGATGGAGACGATGGCGGGGGTTTTCATGTTGCCGAGCCCGCGGAGGTAGGACAGAAGGGCGAATCCGACAAAGACCCATGGGACGGACGCGATCCGGACGCGGATGTAGCCGACGGTGTCGTCGAGGATGTCCGGGTTGGTCTGCATGCACACGAGAAGGGGACGGATAAGGGGGATGATGATGAGGATGGCAAGGATGCTGAGGGCAATGGCGATGTAGAGGGAGTGCCATAACATCTGGCCGATTTCACCGTGGCGTTTGGCACCGAAGTATTGCGAGACAAATGTGGTGAGGCCGGAGAGGATGCCAAGGAAAAAGGCGGTGAGAGCGAAGGAGGACGGGGCGGCGATGCCGACGGCAGCCTGTGCGGCCGGGCCAACCCAGCGCATGAACAGGGTGTCGACCATGCCGAGGACGGACATCGACATCATGGAAAGGATGATGGGGGCCGCAAGGTGCAGCACTTCGCGCATAGACGCCTTGCGCGAGGCAAGGTCGCTTTCGACGTGCAGACCGGTATTCATAATTTCTCCAAACTGATGGGGCCGTAAGGCATTGACTCCATGCGCACGGCGTGCGCGGAGGGAAAGCCCTGAGAAAACTTTTTTTCTCCAAGGCCAAAACGGCGGGGCCTCTATGCGTTTGGGAATTGAATGTCAAATGTTATCGGAAGTTTTGTGGGGGGTCGAAGTCCCCCCACGCCTGTCGAGTTTTTTTTTGTGGGGGGACGAAGTC
>CAMCLY010000152.1 GCA_945875805.1 uncultured Myxococcales bacterium
TTGTGAGGGCTTTTCGTGTTTGGTCCGAGCTTTTTGTGAGGGCTTTTCGTGTTTGCTCCGAGCTTTTTGTAGGTTTTGGTGGGGGCATTTCGTGTTTGGCTTTTTTTCCTAAAACCCCACATTCCACATCCCACTTTCCTGTTATTTTGTTAGGGCCACGAGTTAGGGGCATAGCCGGTTTAGGTGAGTTTTTAGGCTTGGTGAGCTGTGGGGTTGAAAAAAACACTATTTTATACAAACGACATCAATCCTTAGTCGCACTCCATGAAAGCGCATTTCATGAGGTGCTGATATTTGAAACGATTGAATCCCCCCGTGTTTTCTGGTATCGCACTCGCCGTTTTTTGTGCAATTCCGGATGGGGAGGACGCATTGATGATGGGAAAATTGGGATTTCTGGCCGCACTAAGTTCTGTCCTGATGACGGGATGTAGTGACGATGAATCCTTGGTTGAACAGGTGATTTGGGCACAGAACGCAATATGCCAGCAGCGCTATGACTGTCGCGTCTGGGAGGATGAATACTATGTGTTCCCTGAGGATTTCACGATGGACATGTGCGACGAGTATGTCGATGAAAGCAGCATGGCGAAGTTTGAGAAATTCGCCAGTCTCATTGAGGGATGCGGTTATCTTGAGACGCTCGTCATCGAACCGGCCAGATGTGCCTCCAAGCTCAAATGTTATGAGTTTACCGACGACGCTGTGGTCAGGCAGAAGTGCGGGGTGGGGGCAAAAATGGAGAAGCAAATCACGGAATGCGCGCGCAAAAAACTTGCGGCGAGTGGCATGACCGAAGAAGAAATTGACAACTGGCTGTAGGGGGATTTTTTGCGCGCCAAGGCCGCCGTGTGGAAATCTTGATGTGGCCGTTTTCCCGGAGTCTGGCACGCAGACAAGAGGTATCGCGACAACACCCCGAATGGAGTGGAGGGCGTATGGCGCTCGCCATAGCCCGAAACCGCCGGCGTATGCAATAGCCGGCGCCCCACCCCATACTCGCCATCATGCGGTGGACTGCGGGGATTATTCGACATCGGCGGAACGATGCGGAGGAAAGAATGACAGAAAAAGCGTGGCGAAACGATGCCGTGGCCAAAGTGACTGGTCGGGCCAAATATGCGGACGACTACAAGTTTCACAATATGTTGCACGTCGTTCCTGTGTACACGGGGGCGATCAGCGCAATCATTCGCGGGATACACACGGAGACGGCGAAAACGATGCCTGGCGTGGTCCGCGTGGTGACGGCGGAGGACGTGCCGGGGTGTCCGGTGTTTGGTCAGATTCAGCGCGACTATCGCATTCTGGCTTATGATCGGATTCGCATGGAAGGGGACGTGGTGGCGCTGGTGGTGGCCGAGACGCGACGACAGGCACTGGAGGCGGCCAAGGCGGTGACGTGCGATTTGGAGCCACTGCCCTGCATTTTTGACCCCGAGGAATCGTTTCACAGCGATTTTCTGATCCACCCCGACAAGGAGACGAACATCATCAACCACCACAAGGTCCGCACGGGCGATGCGCAGAAGGCGTTTGAAGAGTGCGCGTTTGTATTGGAGGAAGAGTTCCGGACGTCGAGCCAGGAGCACGGATATATCGAGCCGGAAGCGTCGGTGGCGAATCCGTGCGACGACGGTGTGATTCGGATTTACGGTTCGATGCAGCACCCGTTTGTGGCGCGTCGATTTTCGGCGTGTGTGCTTGGGGAACCGCTTTCCAACGTCGAGGTATTTACGATTCCGGTGGGCGGAGGCTTTGGGGGCAAGGATGACACGGCGTCGATTGTGGCGGCACGGGCTGCGCTCTGCGCGCGCCTGACGGATCGTCCGTGCAAGCTGACGTACACGCGCGAGTGGTCGATGAAGGAGAGCTACAAACGCCATGCGTACAAGGTGTACTACAAGATGGGCGTCAAGGCGGACGGTCACATCCATGCCTGCGACATCACGGTGTATGCCGACGGCGGGGCGTACTGCTCGGTGACGCCGTGGGTGACGTGGCGTTCGACGGTCCAGTGTTGCGGTCCGTATTGCGTGCCCAACGTCCATTGCGACGTGTACGGGATGCACACCAACAACGTGTTTGCCGGCGCATTCCGCGGTTTTGGCTCGCCGCAGATGAACTACGTCGTCGAGCAGATGGTCGAAAAAGCCGCCGAAAAACTCGGGATGGACGAGATCGACTTCCGCAAGCTCAACATGGTGCGCCAGGGTTCGACGACGATCACCCAGCAAGTGCTCGACAACCACACCGTGAGCATGGGACAAGTGCTCGACACGACGCTCGAAAAGATTGGGTACTTTGAAAAACGCAAGAACAACACCTACGGCAAACTCAACGAAAACGGGGAGTATTACGGAATCGGCGTGGCGATGAGCTATCGCGGGATGAGCCTCGGGGCCGAAGGCATGGACATGTGCGCGGCGATCATCAACTGCCAGTACGACGGATCGATCATCATTGAGACGGGCATTCACGAAAACGGCCAGGGATCCGAAAGCGCCATGATGCTGACGGCGGCCGAGTACCTCGGCGTGGATCTCAAGCGCATCCGATACCGCCGTTCGTCGACGTCGAGCATTCCGGATTCTGGGACGACCGTGGCGTCGCGCGGCACGATCATGGGGACGAGCGCCACGGTGCTGGCCGCCAAAAAGATCAAGGCCCAGATGGCGAGTGTGCTTTGCCACGAACTCGAATGCGCCCCAGAGGACATCGTGTTTGCCGACGATCGTCTCACCGCGCCCAACGGCAAATCCCTCACGTGGAACGAGGCCATGACGAAGATGTTTTTCAAACGCGAACACGTCTACGCCCAGGCGACGTTCAAGGCCCCCGAGGTGAGCTGGGACGAAGAAACCGGTCACGGCAACGCCTACTTTACGTGGGTCTATGGGTGCCAGGCCGCCGAAATCGCCATCAACCCCAAGACGGGCAAGATCCGACTCATCAACGCGGCCGCCACCCACGACGTCGGCAAGGCGGTCAATCCGGCGTTCCTCAAAGGCCAGATCTGCGGCGGCATGGCCCAGGGCTTTGGGTATGGCACATGCGAGGACATCGGTCTGCACGAGGGCCACGTCACCAACGCAAACTTCAACAAATACAAGATGCCGCGTGCGTCCGAGTTGCCCGACTTCATCGTCACAATTGTCGAGAATCCGGATCCCATGTCCGAATCGCGCGCCAAGGGAATCGGCGAGCCTGCCCTGGAACTCATGGCCCCGGCCACGGCCAACGCCATCTATCACGCCACGGGCACGCGTTATCAGAGTCTGCCCATGATCATCGCCCCACAGAAGTAAGTTTCACGATTCCACACGAGGAACAGAATTATGGAAATCACAGTCAACGGAAAGACACACATCGTCGAGGATTCGCGTCAGGATGACGAACTCCTCGAATACCTGCGCGAAGATCTCGATCTCACTGGCACCAAGGATGGCTGTCACATCGGCGTGTGTGGTGCCTGTGTCGTCCTCGTCGACGACAAACCCATGCGCGCCTGTTGCCGCAAGCTCAAACAGGTCGCCGGTAAAAACATCCTCACGATCGAAGGTCTCCGGGGCAAGGACGGCGCGCTTCACCCCATCCAGCAGGCGTTCTGCGACCACGGTGCCATTCAGTGCGGCTACTGCATCCCCGGCATGGTGATGACCGGGCACGCCCTCCTGCTCCAAAACCACCATCCCTCGCGCGAGGAAATCCGCAAGGCTATCAATAACAACCTGTGCCGTTGCACCGGATACGTCCAAATCGTCGACGCCATTGAAGCCGCCGGTTCCGCTTACGACGACACGTAATCTCCCGCCATTATGAAACCGTCCGACACTCTGCCCGTCTCCACGCCCGACGCCCCCATCCCCCAACCCCCCTCGCGCTTCGGAATGCTCCAACGCTTCTCGTTATGGGTGCGCCTCTTCTACCGATGGATTTATGCCCGCGTCATCCACGAACCCACCCAGGTTCAGGAAGTCCTTGATGCCGCGCGCGAGGAGTCCATCGTTTATCTTCTCGACTCCGAGAACCGCCACGACTTCCTTTTTTTCAACGACCTGTGTCTCAAAACGGGAATGCCCCTGGCCTGGGCCTCCAACGGGCAGAGTCACCTCAAATACACCACCTGGAAATCGCGCCTTCACGCCCTCTTTCACCGCCCGCGTCGTCCTTTCTCACCCCAGGAACTCGCCCGTTGCGTCCATGAGGGCAAGCCCATTCTGGTCTTTCTCCACACCGACGCCTCGCGCGCAAAACGCGAACAGGCCGCACAAATCCTCGACGAGATCGCCGTCATCGCCCGGCAGAACCCCAGTCTGCGCATTCGATGGATCCCCGTCGGAATCATCTGGGAGCGGCGCGCCGAGTCCCTCGAAACCTCCAAGTTCAACGAGATCTACGGCACGCCCACGCGCCCGAGTTCCGTGCGACGCTTCCTCTCCGTCCTGCCAAGCCTCATCCAGCTCTTCTTCCAAATCGGCAATCCCCTCTGCCTCATCCATGCCTACCGGCACGACGAGACATACCGGGCTCTCACGGGCGCGCAACTCCTCGACCGGTTCGTCGAAGACATCGATACCATGCACACCCAGGTCAACGGGCCCAAGGTCAAACCCCATGCCCGGCTCATCGACGAAATCCTGCAGTCCGATCTTCTCCAGAAGGAAATCCGGAGCCTGTCACAGTCCACCGGTCAATCGTGCGAAGAACTCGAGCGCGAGGCGCGCGCCATCCTCGAAAAATCCTCCGCCAAATTCACCCTCCTGATGTGCAAGGTGCTCGTCACCCTCCTCACCCCGCTCTGGAGCCTCATTTACAACGGCCTCTACTACGACACCGAAAAGTTCAACCAGATTCGCGAGCTCTCCAAAACCCACCGCATCGTCTTCATCCCGAGCCACAAGAGCCACATCGACTACCTCGTCCTCAGCGTCCTCATGTTCCAAAACGGCGTGCTTCCGCCGCATATTGCCGCCGGAGAGAACCTCAACTTCTTTCCCATCGGAGGGATTCTGAGACGCGGCGGGGCGTTTTTTATCCGACGCTCCTTCCGTGGCGATCGCCTCTACACGGTCTGCATCCAGAGCTACATCGACAAGATTCTCCACGAGGGCTATCCCGTCGAGTTTTTCATTGAGGGCGGGCGTTCCCGCACCGGACAGGTACTCCAGCCCAAGTTCGGCATTCTGCGCATGATCGCCCAGACCGTCCAGAACGACCCAAGCCTCCCCGTCCTCATCATCCCGTGCGCCGCCACATACGAAAAAGTCATCGAAGACATGGGGTACAAAAACGAACAGGAAGGCGGAAGCAAACAAAAGGAAAACCTCTCCCACCTCATCCGCACGACCAAACTCCTCATCAGCAAATACGGGCAAATCTACGTGTCGTTTGCCGACCCCATCGATCTCAATGCCGCGCTTCACACCGACGATCCCGGTCATCCACAGACCGACGCCTCCCTCACCGAAGACATCGACGTCATGGCCATCGACCTGATGAAACGCATCAACCAGGCATCGACGATTACCATGAGCGCCCTCCTGAGTTGCGCGCTCCTCAACGCGACGACACACCCCGTTCCGGTGGACGATCTTCTCCACTCCGCGGCCTACTTTCTCAATCTCCTCATCGAGCGCCGCACCCTCATCTCCCCCATTCTCCAGACGGCCCTCGCGGCAAGCCGCGCAAGTCTCCACACCATCAGCCACAGTGAAGACTGCCCTGTCTGCGACGATGCCCCGGCCCTCCAGCCCCTTTCCCAACACGACCTACAGCCTGCCTCGCCGTCTGCCACGCGCCATGACATCGAACTCTCCTCCCTCAAAGAGCCCCTGCGCTCCCCCATTCTCGAAACCCTCAAGCTCTTCAAGCATAACGGCACTGTCAAACTCAACGGTCACACCGTCGACATCGAGCCCTCGGGACGTCTGCAAATGGCGTTCTACAAAAACATTCTCCTCTTTTCGCTCATCGACGACATCACCCTTGCATGTGCCCTCAAGCTCTCTCCCTCGCGCACATCAGACGCCCTGAAAGCGACGTTTGCCCAACTGGCCGACATTTTTTCCGTCGAGTTTGCCCCCGCCACCAACGCAAAGCACTACGACGACACCTATGCACGTTTTGTCGAACGCGGCTGGCTGACCGAATCCTCTGAACCTTATGCCCCCCTCTGCCGTTGCATCGCGCACCACGTCACGAGCTACAAGACGGTCTTCGATGCCTTCGACGCGCTCCCCGACGCCACCGCCATCGACGAATCCAAGTTCCTCTCCGATCTCATGTCCGCCGCCAAAGCCCGCATCGCCGACCACCAGATTCTCCCCGAATCGCGTTCCAAGGTCATCTACACCCATGCCATCCAAAAACTTTGCGCCATGACTCTCTTTGACGTCACCTACGAAGGCCGCAAACCCGCCAGATGCCTCCACAAACGCGCCCCCCTCCCCGACACCACCCGAGCCCTCATGGACGCCCTCTTGCGCGCCGTCACCTGACGATTTCGCTTGCATTTTATTCCCCCATTGGTAAGACGCCGCGTCTTTTTAGCGGAACCGAAACGATGTCGAACCTCCCCCACATACTTCGCGCCCTGCCCATTCTGAGTTGGATGCTTTTCTTGTTGCTCTCCTGGGGGACGTATTGCCTTCACATCTCGACCGTCGTCCATGTGGGCTCTCTCACCGGAGACGTTGTCCACGTTTCCGCCCCCCAATTCCCAGCCCCTTCCTCTCCTTCGCTCGACGTCCAGACCTCCCATTCCGACTCGGCATGTCACGCCATACACCTGGCCGCCCTGACGTCTGCCCCTGTGCCCAGTGCCGCATTCCTGCCCGCCGATCCCCCTTCGATCGCCTCACAGGACGTCGTTTTCCGGCACCTCCAGCGCGTCTATCTCTCCCATCTTGCGCTCTCCAGAGCGCCCAAAACTTCACCGCCCTTGGTCTGATCCGACCACGTCATACCTGACGAGTCCACACGATCAGCCTCGGCATTTTGAGGGGAATCTTCATGGGCGCGTGCTATCTGCCTGCGGCAGATACGCACTCGCGCGCCGCTATCTCCCTTTGGTCGATACGCGGCGCCTCTCTTGGCCAGGGGAGCTTGTTTCACCAAAACCCACAAAAAGCTCACCTAAACCGACCTCACCCCCGACCCCTGACCTCACCCATCCCCTGCGTTTCGCCCTCGGCAAAACGCTTCCCCTCAGTTCGCAATAGGCGATGAACTTCGCGTCGAAACTCTCGTT
>CAMCLY010000153.1 GCA_945875805.1 uncultured Myxococcales bacterium
CTCCTCCTCTTCTCCCTACATCAACCATGCCTCAATGGCATTGAAGAAATATCCCGCAAACACTATCCCCAAAATACAACACCCCACAAACACACCCAGCAGTTTCGGCTTTATCGCCTTGCGAAGCATGACCATGGACGGCAACGACAATGTGGTCACGGCCATCATAAACGACAACACCACGCCAAGCAGCGCCCCCTTCCCCAACAACGCTTCCGCCACGGGTATCGTTCCAAAAATGTCCGCATACATCGGAACGCCTGCCACCACGGCAATCCAAACCCCAAAGGGATTTTCTGAACCAAGAATGCGAACTATCCAGTCCTCCGGAATCCAATTGTGAATAAACGCTCCTATTCCAACCCCAGCCAACACATAAAGATAAACTTTTTTTACCGTCATCAACACCTGTTGCCACGCAAACCTTATCCGGTCTTTTACACGCAACGCTTCCTGCGGCACTTCAACACTGCCTCCCTTGAAAATGTATTCTTCAACCTGGCCTTCCAAACGAAGTTTCTCAATCACCGTTCCACCGGACACCGCAATCACCAAACCAAACACCACATATATCGCCGCTATCTTCCACCCAAATATTCCCATCAAAAGCACAAGACTCCCCAAATCCACCATCGGCGATGAAATCAAAAAAGAAAATGACACCCCAAGTGGCAAACCCGCACGCGTAAACCCCATAAACAACGGTATTGATGAACAGGAGCAAAACGGAGTCACCGTCCCAAGAAGCGCTGCAAGACAACGCGCCGGCATCCCCCGATAACGACCAAGTATCTTCTTCGTGCGCTCCGGAGGAAAATAACTTTGAACATACGAAATCAACAATATAAGCACACCAAGCAACACCATTATCTTTATCGTATCATAAATAAAAAAATGTATCGCACCGCCAACCCGACCAAACACATCAATCCCAAAATATTCAAGAACATGACGTATCATCCGGCTAAGCCACTGCATACCAAGAACTTCATCCTCTATAAATCCCCACACGTCGCCCATCGGCTCCTCCTCTTCTCCCTACATCAACCATGCCTCAATGGCATTGAAGAAATATCCCGCAAACACTATCCCCAAAATACAACACCCCACAAACACACCCAGCAGTTTCGGCTTTATCGCCTTGCGAAGCATGACCATGGACGGCAACGACAATGTGGTCACGGCCATCATAAACGACAACACCACGCCAAGCAGCGCCCCCTTCCCCAACAACGCTTCCGCCACGGGTATCGTTCCAAAAATGTCCGCATACATCGGAACGCCTGCCACCACGGCAATCCAAACCCCAAAGGGATTTTCTGAACCAAGAATGCGAACTATCCAGTCCTCCGGAATCCAATTGTGAATAAACGCTCCTATTCCAACCCCAGCCAACACATAAAGATAAACTTTTTTTACCGTCATCAACACCTGTTGCCACGCAAACCTTATCCGGTCTTTTACACGCAACGCTTCCTGCGGCACTTCAACACTGCCTCCCTTGAAAATGTATTCTTCAACCTGGCCTTCCAAACGAAGTTTCTCAATCACCGTTCCACCGGACACCGCAATCACCAAACCAAACACCACATATATCGCCGCTATCTTCCACCCAAATATTCCCATCAAAAGCACAAGACTCCCCAAATCCACCATCGGCGATGAAATCAAAAAAGAAAATGACACCCCAAGTGGCAAACCCGCACGCGTAAACCCCATAAACAACGGTATTGATGAACAGGAGCAAAACGGAGTCACCGTCCCAAGAAGCGCTGCAAGACAACGCGCCGGCATCCCCCGATAACGACCAAGTATCTTCTTCGTGCGCTCCGGAGGAAAATAACTTTGAACATACGAAATCAACAATATAAGCACACCAAGCAACACCATTATCTTTATCGTATCATAAATAAAAAAATGTATCGCACCGCCAACCCGACCAAACACATCAATCCCAAAATATTCAAGAACATGACGTATCATCCGGCTAAGCCACTGCATACCAAGAACTTCATCCTCTATAAATCCCCACACGTCGCCCATCGGCTCCTCCTCTCCATCCCATTCGCCAAATCTAATTTTTTCGATTTATAAAATCAAAAAAAACTCTCCAAGCTGTCACGACAATACCGACGTCATTTCCCTCAACAACGCCAATGCCGCCTCGCTTCCTCGTCGGCTGATGCGGTAATGAGTCCACTTTCCTTCCTCTCGACTTTCCACAATTCCAGAATCACAAAGGATCTTCATGTGATAGGACAAGGACGACTGCGGCATTTCCAACACATCTATCAAAACACACGCACACTTCTCTCCATCACGAAGAATCTCCAATATCCGAAGCCGACGTTCATCCGATAAAGCCTTGAATACCTTTACCTTCTCCGCATACCCTGCCATTCAACACCTCACCCTCACTCATGCAATGACTTCGTCATCACATCAAGAAATTTCGATTTAACATAAAACGCACGACATCCACCGTCAAGACAAAATCCATATCCCCCTAAAAATCCCCTCCCTGCCTATCCCCCTCATCACTCACACACCCTCTCCCCCCCCTTTTTGCGCTCACTCCCTCGCCCGCCAAATAAACTGTACCCCTAAAATTGGACACTGGTAAAAGAGGGGTGTCCCAAGTTCCCAGACACTTGAAAAAAAAGGGACTCCCCCTTGGTAGTGGACACAGTTCACACAGGAGTTGTGAAATGAGTACAGAGAATTTTTTGCAGTGGGGTGGTAATGTTGATTGTAAATTCAAAATCTATTCAAAATGCAGATACTGGTGAACAAAGGGTATGATGCCGGTTAAAAAAAGGCGTCATAAGTTCGGCGTACTTGTCCACCTGCCCCCGGTACAGCCAGACGATCGCATTCAGATTTGTTAACTGCCACTCGCTCTACTCATTGAGTGTCCGATCGACCACGGTGTAATAGTTCCGGGCATCGAGGAACAAGACGTTGTCCTGGAGTTCTGCGCGCTTGCCCTTATCGAAAAACCACAGGGAACAGTGGAGGCTCTTGGTATAGAGGAAGTTGTTGCCCACGCTGAGCATCACATCCACATGGCCGGTCTCGACCAGTTTTTTGACGGATGTCGCGGTCTTTGCCGGCGCTGTCCGTGGCCGACGATGCCATGACGAAGCCCGCACGGCCGTGTGCGTTCAGTTAGGCGTAAAAGTAGGAGATCCACAGGTAATTGCCGTTTCCGATTTCCTTTTTGGCATTGACGGAGGGCAGGCCAAACGTCAACCGCCCTGCACTCTGGACGGCTTCGGCATTGACCTTGTCCACATTAAAGGGCGGATTGGCCATCACATAGTCACAGCATCCGTCCAGATTATGGGCGTCATGATAGAACGTGTTGGCCTCATCGCCGGATTTAATGAGACCATGGTGCCCGTGAACCGTCATATTCATCTGGCAGAGCTTGGCGTTCTAGTCCACTTATTCCTGGCCATAAAACGTCATGGCGGAGTTGGCCTCCATCCCGGCGGAAAGGTCACTTTCAAGTTTTCGGATATTCAACATCTTTTCTTATCTCCATCGTATTTTTTTGCACTATCTATCACAGTATATACATATTATTCATCGAACCGCCGGGCCGTCTTTTCGCACCAACACACACACCGTTTCGACATGAGGGGTCTGCGGGAACATATCTATAAAGTGCATTGCCTCCACGTGAAACCCTCGGGACAGAGTTACGAGATCGCGGGCGAGGCACGACGCTTCGCACGAGACATAGAAGAGCGCGCGGGCGCTGCAGGAGAGGATGTGTTCGCACAACGCGGCGGAGAGTCCCTCGCGCGCGGGATCGCAAATCAGCATTTCTGCGCGACTGGCTTCGGAGGGAAGCGCACGCGTCAGATCACAGACGCGCAGGGACACGCGCGACGGGTCTCGCATGACCGAAGCATTGTCGTGCAGCCCGCGTTCAAAACACCCCGAGTCGCAAAAAAGTTCATAGCCATCGACCTGCTGGACTCGCGTGGCGGCGCGAAACGTCAAGTTGCCCGAACCTGCAAACAAGTCGGCGACATGATTGGGCGCATGGCGCACGAGAAACGCATCGAGCAACGTGTGAATGATCGCGTTGGCGGCGCCCGTAGCCTGGGCGAAATCGCCAGGGCGGCGCCACGTCACCACGGGGGGCAGGCCATCGGGGGCCACCGTCGCACGCAGGCATTTTTCGCCCGCGCCGTCTTCGCGATCGCCAAGGCGCACGCCCGCCAGATGTTCGTTATCCACGGCATGGTGCGCCCATTCACGCCACGCGCGGCCAAACGTCACCGCGTTGCCGCCGGTTCGAGCGCCACGTCCCTTCCGACCGCGGCCCGTTTCGCCGGCTTTAAAATGGGCAAACACGCGACCTGTATCATCCAGGTCGAGCTGAACGTCCACGGGAGCCATCCATGGAAGACGCGCGAGACGCAAATCCGCCTCCATCCATGATACCGCGCGCCGAAGTTCAGGCACCATCACAGGACATGCGCACGCCGAAATCACGCGATGCGTCCCGCGCGCATAGAATCCCAGCGCCCCATCTTCGGCGAGGTGAAGCCGCACGCGCGCGCGTTGTCCGTCGAGGGACTCGCCAGGGAGCGCATGAAACACCGGTTCGGGCAACGCCACCCTGGAGGCTTTGGCGATTTCGGCCAACACCGCGCGCGCCTTGAGTTCAAGCGCCTCATGCGATTTGACATGCCGAAACCCGCACCCGTCACACGCGCGCGCACAAGGGCACGCGTCGTCCAGCGCGCGAAGCGGCGACGTGACTTCGCGCCTCACGACTCGCGCAAATCCATACCGTGGTTTTTCATCCACCACCTCGGCTTCACCTTCCTCGCCGGGAAGCGCGTCGTCGATAAAAAACGTTTTTCCGTTACACGAGGCAACGCCATGCCCCCCTTTGGCCAGTCTCAATATCGCGTAATGCATGATTTCCTTTTTATGTGTGTTTCGGGGCCCGTGGCCCCTTTCCGCTCGCCAAAACGAGCGAGTGGTGCGTATTTTTGTTTTTTGCCTGATTTTTGGCGCCTGAGGGGAGTTTTTTGTGGGTCAGGTTTCTGCGGAACCCGGCATGTTTGCTTTTTGCCATGGCCATCGCGTATGGCCTCAACCACAAAAAACATGCGTGCGACAAGCCCCTGGATGGCGAGAGTGGCGCTTGGATAAAATCGGAAGAGGGGGTAGCGGCGTATGCGCACAGGCCGGAGGCCGAGCACATAGCCGCTCAGGGGGAGACTTCCCCCTCCCCCCAAAAAAGCTTGCCTTGGAGCATCCATGGAATGCATCCTGTAAAAATGCCTGATTGAAATAGACTTCATGAAACATTAAAATCCGCGCTTCACATTGAGAGGTCATGGGAGATGGAGCGGTATATGGCCAAACGTACACTCAAAAACATTCCGGATGAGATAAAAAACGTCGTCGAACTCTTTTATCTGCGCGGGCCGGACATTGCCTGTGCAGAGGCGGCCCGGCTTCGCCAGACCCACCCGGAGCTCAACGGCATTCTGGACGACGTGCTGATCCTGTTCGACCATGCGCCCGAAAGTGTATTTATGTTTTATGAAGCGCTGACGCAGCTTCCGCCTGAATTGCCTGACGATCTGTCGTTTTCGGTGGGGAATTTGATGGACGACATCTCGTCCTCCGATCAGATGTCGCTTGATTTTCCTGAAGAAAGCGCGACCTCGGATGCCGATTTGACCTTTGAAGCCCTGCTCAACCAGTCGATGAATGCGACGGCGGTGCCGTCTGTGTTTGCCGACGGTTCAAACGGGCAAAGGCGCGACGGGAAGAGCTATGGGAACTCGGGGCGGAGTCTTTCATCGCGTCCGCCATTGAGGCCCAATACGGACATCAGCCTGAACATCGATATCGATTTTGACGACTCGAATTTTGTCCCACATGGCGATACGCCGGATCCGTGGAAATCGCCCCATCACGAGTCGCTGTCTCACCTTTTGCGCCCGCTGGACGCTCAGTCCTGTGCGACCTCGAGGGAAAGCTCGACGCGCCGCCCCACCAAGAAGACGGCAAAACGCGAGAATATCGACGCCCTCACACCGATTCCAGGCCACACCGATGGCCCATTTGCGCAAGCGGCTGTCACGGAACAGGGGGACAACATGCGCCCCACGGTGCTCAACCTGCCCCCCATCTCCACGAAATTTGGGCATTACCCGGCCATTGAAAATGAGTCGGAACGTGCGACGCGAGTCGCCATGCCTGCCATCGAACCCGAAGCCGAACGTGCGACGCGAGTCGCCATGCCTGTCATCGAACTCGAAGCCGAACGTGCGACGCGAGTCGCCATGCCTGTCATCGACGGATACCCGGTCACTCAGGGTTCCCAGCGAGACCCTGCGGCCCTTTCCCTTATCGAGCCCACCCACCGCATTCCGCATCTCACGTGCAAGATGAGCGAGCTAGCCTCCAAATCCGGCATCAATCCCAAGTCGAGCTTTATCCTCTCCATGATTGACGGGCACACGTCCATCGCGGATATTCTGGATATCTCCTCGTGGTCCGTGGAAGAAACTGCCTCGATGCTTCTTGAACTTCAACAAATGGGGATTATCCGGTTCGACTGACGGTGAGGGGGCTCACCTGGCCTCACACCCTAGCCCCATCTCCACGGGAAATGGGGCATAAAGATTAGACAAAAAAAACTCAACACCAACAACAGGAGACTAAAAATGTCGAATTTAATTCACCTTTCAGACGAAGATTTTGATTCTGTGGTCAACAGTGCTCCGGCGATTGTCGTCGATTTCTGGGCAACGTGGTGCGGCCCCTGCCGCGCACTGGGGCCCACCATCGAAGCGCTTGCCGATGAATATGCAGGCAAAGTCAAAGTGGCCAAAGTCGACGTCGACCATGCGCCCAACATTTCGAGCAAGTGGCGCATTCAGTCCATTCCGGCCATCATTGCCTTTAGAAATGGCGTCGAAGTCGGCCGTGTCATCGGCAACGCGCCCCAAAAAGTCCGCGATCTCGTCGCTTCGTTGGCCTAACGCCACCACGACCTCCCCCCTAGCCCATTGGGTGAGGGGAATGGATATTTTTCCTGCCGGGACAAGAGGACAAAAGAGTCGAAGATAACACAAAAAACGCCCTCAAACCCACGCCCCCCCAGGCCGAACACGACACACACAAGCCTCACCACCTCATGAAATGCGCCCAAATGGGCGCATTTCGGGGGGCGTGG
>CAMCLY010000154.1 GCA_945875805.1 uncultured Myxococcales bacterium
CTGCCGCGCTATTGCCCCGCGGGCAATACGCGCGGCCGCCGCCTTTTGCCCGTCACCCCAAGACTCGGCGCGCGACGCATGGCGACAGCCAAATTCCATACATAAACAAGGGGGGTAGCGGCGTATTGAGGCGAAGCTGAAAGCGAAGCCGAAATAGACGCGTAGGGGGGGCCGGATTAAGGCCCCCCCACACAAACCACACAGACGCGTCCAGTCCCGTTACTTCATCGCCCAGTGCAACGCATTGATGATGAGCGGCACAAACGCCACCAAAATCAACACAATCCCCTTGACCGCCACCGGCAGCAAAATGCGCTCGTGCCGGAACCAGAATTTTGCAGGGCGTTCCTCGGCCTTTTCAAACGCGTACGCCCCTTCGCCCACCACCTGGCGCGTCAGCAGCTGGTTGAGCGCGACGGGCGGCGTAAGATAGCCAAGTTCAAAGGCGCACAGCACCGTAAGCCAGAAATGCACCGGCGCGATGCCGTTGGCATAGGCGATCTGGGTCAGCGTCGCCGAGACGAGGATCACCGCGCCGTACGGATCCATGATCATGCCGATGAGTACGAGAATGACGAACAGCACGGCCATGGCGATGAACGGCGAGGCAAAGTGCTGCGGAAGCAGTTCGTTGAGATGGGCGCGATCGATGATGCCGCCAAGGCAGATGGAGAGCGTCATGAGGCTCAACAGGCCGCCCGCGTGAATCGACGTCGAGTTGACGGACGAAAAGAGGCTGTGCAAAACGCCGGACGGAGCCTCGGGGGCAGGGGCTGCCTCGCCGGATTCGGGCGTTTCGACGGCGGACTTGCGGAACACGCGCCCGGCCATCACACGGTCAAACACGAGAAGAACCAGGAGGACGAACGGAAGCAGGACCGGCGCCGAATATTCGTCAAACGCCGCTCCAAGACCATAGCGAAGGGCCAGAAGCACCGCCGCGGCAATGAGAATGTACGGAATGACGCGGACAACGGCCCGTCCCACCGCCGGGAACGCCTTGATCGTCTCGCCCCAGTGCATTTTTTCGCGATGCGTCGCAAACAGGGCAATGGCGAACACAAAAATGTTGACCATAAAGACGCTCATGCCGGCGTGAAAGAGTTCGGTCGTCGTGACGTCCTTGTTGAGGGCCGCAATGATGACGACGATGAGGCACGGGCTGAGTACGATGCCCATCGAACCGCTCATGGCCGTGCCGGCCAGGGCCAGGCCGTCACGCGTGCCGGCCGTCTTGAGTTCGCGGTAAATGATGGCACCCGCGGCAATGACAAAAATTCCCGATGCGCCGGAATACGCCGTCGGCAGCGCCGACAGCACGACGATGATGAACACGAGCACTTCGGGCGAAAATTTGAACGGACGCAGAATGGCGAGGAAACGGTCGGCGATGTCGGTGTATTTGAGCATCATGCCGCAGAACACGTAGAGCGCGACGTTGGTGTACAAATCGGCGTGTTCGGTCATCTGGTTGAGATAGATGCCGACACCCGCAAAGTGGCCTTCGACCAGCGCAAAGTAAATCCCGCTTATCCACGCCATGTAGGCATAAAGCGGAATCCCGAGCATGACCCCCGAAATCGTATTGCGCACAGGGGCCGCGTCCTCGGGATCGCCGAGCGGGCGGAACAGGAGAAGGATGTTGGCCAACGCCATGGCTCCAAACCCGAACATCCAGAAAATCGGCAGGTTGGAGACGTTTTCGACGCCGGAACGCACATCCTGGATGTAGTAAGCCAGAAACGAGAACGTCACGATGAGGTTGCCCACGAGCTGGGCCCCCTGGGACACGCGGTCGCCGAGGCGCGTCGTCGGGGCGCGCAGGCCAAGGTGCTGGCGTTGCAACGTCGTCGCCAGTCCGCAAAACAGAAAGATGAGCACGAGGACATGGCGTCCGTAGGCCACCGAACGCGAAGCGATATCGCCCACGGCGTGTTCCACGCCGATAAACGCCTGGAGACCGCCGTCGTTCTGACGCTCGATGATTTTTTCGTACTGGGCGAGTTTTTCGGCACACACGGCCCGCGCGGCCGCCAGCGCTTCTTCGGACGCCGATTCTTCCTCGCCAAACAAGTCGTCCAGAAGATCGTCTTCGTCAGAGTCGGCCGCCGCCGCCGGTGCCGCGACATCACAATCCGGACGCACCGCCGGCTGCCGCAACTCCGAATACCCGCTCCACTTCGACTCCCCTATGTCGAGAAGCGTGCTGTGGAGATTTTCGATCGTCGAGCACAGCACAATCCCGATTAAAAGCAAGGCCAGGGGCAAGGCCGTCAACAGGATGGAAATTTTTTTCATAAAAAACACAAAAAGAAAAGGACTGCCCCAAAACGGGCGCGCCCGATTGAAAAATGGCGCCCTCAAAACGGGCGCGCCCGATTGAAAAATGGCGCCCTCACGGGCGCCTTTTCACGACTCCATGGAGTCCGTTTTATGGCTTGTTATTCTTTTTTCTGCGCGCACTCACTGCGCGTCTTGTCCGCCTGACAGCGCAGCCGGCGCATCAATCCCAGCATCGTCTTGTCATAGACTTTGAGATCGTCGCGCAATTTGATGCGGACATCCAAAAAGATCTGATCGTATCGATCGCGGTCTGCCTTGGAGATGTCGATCCAGTACGCATCCTTGACGGAGGCGTCGGCTTTCGTCGAAAGCTCGACCGTCTTTTGGAAACTCTCGGCCCCATAGGTGCGCGATTTGGCGCCAAAATCGTCGGCAAACCGATCGCTGTGCAGGAGGACCTGCCCAGTGAGCTGGGCGATGGGATAACGCACGACGCCGCCCTTGTCCTTGACGCCTTTTTCGAGTTCGAGGGGCTTAAACGCAGTGGCCGGCGAATAACAAATATCGGCGGCGCCGTTGTTGAAGATTCCGGCAAACGTCGAGATATCCGCCGACACCATCGAAGCGCCGACGAGTTTGACCATGTGAATGGCGGCTTCGTCAAAATCGATCGTGGTGATGCGCTTGCCCGCGATGTCTTCGATCGACTTCCAGTTGCGGTCACGCACCATGAGATACACGGCCCCCATCGGCATGATCATCGCCGTCTCGTATCCGCCTTTTTTGAGGAGAGCGGCGAGTTTGTCGTTGGGCTGCGCCAGCAATTTGATCGCCTCACCCAAAAGTTCATAACTCGGAAGCGCGCCGAGCGCTTCGAGCGTTGAGGCGAACTTGGAAAAACTGCGCGCCCGCAACCCCGTCAAAAAGACCGCGTCGCACTTTTTGGCTTTGAAATCGTCACTCGCCGTCTTTTCATTCGTGTACGGCTTGAGCGTAAAATCGACGCCCCACTGCGACGCCGCCACCTGATAATCCTTCATCGTGGCATAGGCGTCGCCGTTGGCTCCGGACGGGTCATACACACACAGCGTGCGCGATTCCCCCGCAGCCGCCACGCCGCACCAAAGCGCAGAAAGAAAACACACAAAAGCTACAAACGATTTTTTCATCCTCGTTTCTCCTCGGCTAAAAAATTCCATCTGGATTTCAAATGAAAGGGTTACGGCTGTTCTGTGGCCGCCTCTGCGTCGGTGGCGGGAACGTCCTCGACAGGGGCCTCGGACGTCTCGTCTTCAAACAACCCGTCGAGCAAATCCTCGACTTTGTCAGCATCCATCGACGTTTGCGACGCGACCGGGCATGACGGGCGCAAAAATGGTGCCCGATACCCACGTTCTTTGGTCCATGCCAGATCGGCCTGATGCGTCATCAGCCCCATCGCGTATGCGTTGAGCATGGCGTAGTCGGCATCGAGCGAGTCCCTCGAAGGGATTTCCTCGAGTGCGCGACACAGCACGTCATGGCGCCCCACGGTGCCGGCCATCATGACCAGCATGGCCCGCGCCAGCAACACGCCCTGTTTGTCGCCGGTACGGGCGGCTTCTTCCATCGCCTGGAGCGGATCGACCCCTTCGGGACCGGCACCAGGGATACTCAGCCACAGCGAGGCGCGCAGCGCCGTCGGCATACCCCACCACCGCGCATCGTCAAAACACGACGCCGATTTTTCGATCTGCACCGGCACATCGAGGGAGATTTCGACCGATTTTTCGCTGTTAAAATCGTGCAACAACGCAAGGGCTCCGGACGCCAGCCCCAACAGGGACAGGAGTTCGTCCGTCGTATTGTCAAACTTGGGACACCGGGCACTCATGTCGCCATAGGTCGCCATGGCATTGTCATAGGCCGCAATCATGCGGAGCGCGGCCACGCGGTGGGCCTGCTTTTCGCGGATCGTCGCATCCTGAGCCGCCGCCGTGCGATTTTCATACAGCGCGCGGCCGCGCTCGAGTTCCGCCTCGCGCTGGTTCATCTCGGCACACATCCCAGACGCCATTTGCGTCGCAATCCCGATTTGCTCGGGTTCCAGCTCGACGCGCGAAAAAGACGAAACGAGCGGCCCCATGGCCTGCCCCATCTGACATGCCGATTCCAAATCCCCCTGGGCCATCAGATACGGTATCGCCACGTCATGCGTATATTCGATCACCGCGTCTCCGGCCATCTTCTGCATCGAACATCCCGTCAGACCGGCAAGGAGAACTCCCCACACAAGATTTTGAAGTTTCAACGTTCGTCTCCACCAAAACATGATATTGCACCCAATTCCCCCAAAAACGCCCGGGTTATAACCTCATCAAAACGTCGTGACAATGCAAGATTTCCGCGCCATTGCTAGAGATTAACGCATTGCGCCAATATCTTGGCACGACATTTCGCCCCAAGGCGGTTCAACACTTCTCGTCGGGTTCACATTCCATATTCCCATGACTCAAGGGACGCACGTGTCCCGCGCGTCATCGAATTTCAGTGAGACCGTCTGCGCTTTTTGTGCGCCGATACCCATGATTTTTGGGAAATGCCCCAAAATGGCGCCCGGAGGATAAAAAAAGGCCGCCCAGAGGGCGGCCTTTAAGCATTGGCGTCAGATGTCAGCGCGAATTATTCGCACGCCGTACCGGCGGCATTGCAGGAAGTATAATCGGTTTCGTCTTCATTGAGGCAATAATACCCGTCGCTCATCACATTACGCAACGAACCGTCAGACATCTCGTTGCACACATAGCTCACGAACGCATCATGGCTATAGTTTTCGCTATCGCAGTAGGATTCCTCTTCGCCTTTCTTGGAGCATTTGTCCTCTTCGGAGAAGCAGTCGGCATAGTTGCCGTCTTTGACGGTCAAGCAGGTGTACCCTGCCACCGATCCGCAGTCGATCGTATCGACAATGCCATCATCGCAATATTTGAGAACCTGGCCGTCGCAGGATTCGACATACGTGTCGTCGCATTTCTCGACTTCAGCACAGGCCGTTTTGTCATCATTGCAGCTCGCATCGCAGTACAAAGGCTTAGCTTCGGAATCCGCGACATAGTGAAGTTTGCCGTCCGACGTTTCCGAACATACTTGGGTATATTCGTACGAATAATACCAGTCGTCGACGCAAGCCTTGACGCTGTCTCCCTTCTTGGAGCATTCGGAGGCCGTATCGAAACAGTCGGCAAAATTTTGATCCTTCACGGTCAAGCAGGTGTACCCTTCATATTCTCCGCAATTGATCGAGCTGACCATGCCGTCACTGCAATATTTGAGAACCTGGCCGTCGCAGGATTCGACATACGTGTCGTCGCATGCTTCGACTTCAGCACAGGCCGTACCTTCCTCATTGCAGACGCCTTCACAGTACTCCGTCTCGGTGACGTAAATGTAAGTGCCGTTATCGGCGGCCACGCAGGTATCCACGGTCGAATAATAAATGAAACCAAGGTAATCCGAACATGTGGGATTGGCCGTCTTGCCATCTTCCGCCGCCGTGCACGTCGTGTCATAGCACGCGAGGTGACCATCGAGGAGCGCACACCCTGCATATTCCTCTTCTGCGCATGTCGCGATGGCATCGGCAGAACATTTGGTCGGATCGGAGGGATCGGCGACAGCCACACAAGCCGTGCCTTCCTCATTGCAGGAAATATCACAGTACTCGCCGGTAAACACGGTGCGCAACGAACCATCCGACATCTCACTGCACTCGAGTTTGACTTGTGCGTCGTAGCTGTAGTTTTCGCTGTCGCAATACGCTTCGACTTCGCCCTTGGTATCGCAAATGTCCTCGTCGGTGAAGCAGTTGGCATAATTGCCATCTTTGACGGTCAAGCAGGTGTATCCTTCTTTGCACGCCACCGCCGTCACAACGCCACCATCGCAATAGACGACTTCGCCTTTTTCGTTGCACGATTCCACAAAGGTCTCGTCGCATGCACCCTCGACAGGCGCGTCTTTGCACGCGTTGTTTTCACAGCCGTTCGGACAGGCCGTCCCATCGACCCAGGCACCGCTCACGCAATTCTGGAGCTTGGAACCATCCGCCGCACACTGAACCGCGCCGTCCGCACACTTGTCATCGACAGGCGCGTCTTTGCACGCGTTGTTTTCACAGCCGTTCGGACAGGCCGTTCCATCGACCCAGGCACCGCTCACGCAATTCTGGAGCTTGGAGCCATCCGCCGCACACTGAACCGCGCCGTCCGTGCACGCGGCCGCCACTGCGCGACACACGCCCTTCGACACGACTTTTCCGTCCGCCAGCGTCTCTTCCACCTGGCTGCACGCTTCGCCCTGACCGCATTCCAGCTTCACCAGTTTGCCGTCCTTGCATACCATCGACACATTCGCCGCCAGACACTCCGACACATACGTGTCATCGCATTCCAAATCGTTGTGCGATCCGCTGTCACAGGCATTCACAGATGCAGCCATGGCCAATGCCAGACAAATTTTCAACAGCTTACCTTCCATCTAAATCTCCAAAAAAAAGCGTTCTTCAAAAAAACGTTAATTCTTAAAAAAAAAATTCGCGTTACCACGCTTGGTAATGCCTGCGCTCCGATCTAGCAATATTCCCGACCATGTCAAATAAAAAAAAGACACATGTATGTCTAAGTATTACAATTCGTACCGTAGTTTGCTTTCCTGTGCGTTCCGCTATGCGCCCACGGCGCATACGCGTCACCCCTTGAGGCGGCCTTTGCGCCCATGGCGCATACGTCCGCCCTTTGGGCTTGCTATGCGGCTCTGCCGCATACGCTCGCCCGCTCGTTCTTAGGAATTAGGCATTACGAGGAGAGATAAAAAAGCCAAACACAAAAGCCCTCACCAAGCCCTACAAAATAGCTCCACCTCTACAATGCCCCAAGCCTCACCACC
>CAMCLY010000155.1 GCA_945875805.1 uncultured Myxococcales bacterium
TTCTTGTGTGGTGGCCTGTTTTTTCGTGGATTTTGGTGAGTTCTTGTGTGGTGGCCTGTTTTTTCGTGGATTTTGGTGAGTTCTTGTGTGGTGGCCTGTTTTTTCGTGGATTTTGGTGAGTTCTTGTGTGGTGGCCTGTTTTTTCGTGGATTTTGGTGAGTTCTTGTGTGGTGGCTTGGTTTTGGTGATGTTTATTTGTTTTTTTTGCCTGTTTTTTCGTGGATTTTGGTGAGTTCTTGTGTGGTGGCCTGGTTTTTTGTGGGTTTTGGTGAGCTCTTGGGTGGTGGCCTGGTTTTTCGTGGATTTTGGTGATGTTTATTTGTTTTTTTTGCCTGTTTTTTTCGTGGGTTTTGAGGAGTGTTTTGGTGTGGCGTGGGTTTTGGTGAGGGCTGGAGTGCGGCAAATACAACGGGGTTGGTTTGGGATATGGATCAGATGTAAGATAAAAAGACACATGAGGTTCGTGTAAAATGTGTATAATGTGTAATAAATGCAAAAAACGCCAAGAATTTCAAATATTTTTGAGGTTGTGTGTGGGCGGTATCTTGCGTCGCTTTATGTTCCTGTGCTATGGGGCTGAGGATTTTTTACAGGCAAAATTGGCCTGTGGTTCTGGAAGCGCAATTGTTTTCGGGGCAAGTCTTTTTTGGCGTCGGTTTTAGGGCGCCCTTGGAGGTTATGATTATGAATAAGAAGTTTGCGTTGTTCCTCGCCTGCTGTGTGGTGGGTGGACTTGCTGCGTCTTGTAATGACACCGTGGAATGGGGATTTCAGGAAGAAAACTGCCTGGAGGGAACCGTTGTTTGTGACAGCAATGCCGTGAAGACGTGCAAGAATGGCGAGTATGAGGTGACCGAAGAATGCGGTTCGACCAAGGTATGCGATGTCGCTACCAAGACGTGCGTCGACAAACCGATTTCAGTCTGTATCGAAAATACCTATCAGTGTTCGACGAACAATCTCCAGGTGTGTAAGGGGGGGCAGTGGCAACTTGCCGAAGCCTGTGGTGCGGACAAAACGTGCAATGCCGCCGCCGGCAAGTGCGACGATAATGGCGGGACGACGTGTACTGAGGGGGACACCCGATGTGACGGTGACAAGATCGCCACGTGTGGCGCGGACGGGACGTATGGTGAATCCGTGGCGTGCGCCAATGAAGGTGAAGTCTGTATCACGGGTGACGATGGCAAGGCGGCATGTGGTACCCGGTCGGAAACGTGTGAACCTGGATGTGTGGACGACATCCTCACGACGTGCGACGAAAACGGCGCTGCGGTTCAGAAGCCTTGCGGGGAAGGCGAGACGTGCGGCGTCGTCGATGGCCAGCCTGCTTGTGTTGTCAAAGCCGCATGCGTGGAGGGGCAGCAGAAATGCGAAGGCGATCAGATCGTCACGTGCGGTGCCGATGGTCAATGGGGCGATCCGGCCGATTGTGAAACGGACGGGGAGGTGTGTTCTTCGGCGGTTGATGGCAGCGGGGCGTGTGTCGCACCTATGGGGTGTGATGCAGGCGACTCGACGGTGGACCACGGTGCCAAACGTTGCAACGATTCGGCACCTCAGATTTGCCAGAATGGGGTGTGGATCACACAGGAAACATGTGCCGAGCCTACCGTGTGTGATGCCGGTGAATGCGTGACGTGTATCAATGACGATACCAAGTGTGAAACCAGCGACGGCGAGGAGGCAAAAGTTCATACGGTTTCTAAGTGTGTCGATCATGAATGGATCGTTGAGACGGAGGACTGTGCCGCAGAAGGCATGGTTTGCGCGGGCAAGACTTGCGGTTATGTCCGCGAATGTACGGACGATGATCCTACGTCATTCTGTACGGATGATAATAAATATCTTGTCCATTGTATTTTTGGCACATCCAACGAAATGTGCCCGAATGGCACGGCGTGTAACGCAGACACTGCGCAATGCGAAACGCCCAAAACATGTGGAAACTCCGCGTTGGATGCGGGTGAGGTGTGCGACGGTACGCTCTTTGGCGACCGAACCTGTGCGACAGAAACCGGAAATGATGATGCAACCGGCAATCTGACGTGTATTAAGGAATGTACAGAAATCTCTGTCATGGATTGCTATTATTGTGGCGATTATTATGTCAACGTCGACGCCGGTGAGGAATGCGACAAAATGTTCTTTGCAGAAGGCAAACGCGTGTGCCCCGAAGGTAAGGTGTTCGCCACTGGGAAAACAGACAAAGACATCACGTGTTCGGATACATGTTCCGTAGTCATTCCTGATGGGGTTTGTGTGGACAAATGCACGGAGAGTGTTTGTACGGATGGTGATATTCAGGTGTGCAACACCGAAACGGGTGTGATGGCTCCGAGTGCCAAATGTACAAATGATCCCAATGCGGTCAATGAATGTGCGAGCACGACGGAATGTAAGCCGTTTACGTGTAAGGATGGATTCCATAACGAAGCTGGGCTTTGTGTAGCCAACTGTACGGCGGATATTTGTTCGGATGGTAAGATTCAGGTTTGTGGCGAGGATGGAAAACTTGCGCCTGAAACCGATTGTACCAATGATCCCAATGCGGTCAATGCATGTGCGAGTGCGACGGCGTGTAGCACGGAGGTTATCTGCCTAGGTGGCTATCACGAAGAAGGCGGTGTTTGTGTGGCCAATTGTACAGCCAACGTTTGTGCGGCAGGCAAACTTCAGGTTTGTGGCGAGGATGGCAAATTGGGTGTCGCCACGGATTGTACGTTGGCTTCCAATGCGGCGACAATGACGTGCAATGCTGCTGGTAATGCTTGTGTGATTGCGACATGTGCTGAAGATTATGAACTCAATGCCGAAAAAACGGCTTGTGTGGCCAAGGTCGAACCTCCGAAGAGCTGTAAGGATAAAGACGGCAAAGACGTGGCGGATGGTGGACTTGGCTGTGAAACAGAGACGAAATATTCAGGGTGTGAAAAAGGCGCTTGGGTTGAAAAGGTGTCGTGCGTCTCGCCTGAACATGGTTCGTCAGTGTGTTCTGCACTGAAAGAAGGGTGTGTGGTGACGTGTAATGAGGGGTATAAACTCAACGCCGAAGGTAAGGCTTGTGAGTCTGTGACGCCACTTCATACCACAATTGAGGCATGCTCGTTTGTGGCTGTGAATGGCACCAAGGCATATGGCCGTGTCATGGTGAAGGGGACGGGCGAAACGGATCCTTCTAAATACGAAACGCGCGTCGTTTGCGGTGCAGATCCGACTCAAGTCAATGCGTGGACGGCCCCCGTGGCGGCCTCTCAAAACGCCGCTTGTACGACAGGGGAGGAAGCTGAATGCGGTGTTAACGATAAATTGGGAAATAACGTCGAGTTTGTCGCCGATTTGTCGGGCAAAGCGGCGGGAACGCATACGTGCGTGTTTGAAGCCAGAGTCAACGAAGGAAGTTGGTACCTCTGTGGTGCCGGTGCTACAGATTGGGCAGACCCCGTCCAGTTGGCGGCAGACACCAATGCAACCGGTAAGACGCAAAGTGTGAGCGTGGTTGCACCGGATTCTTCGTTGTTTATAAGTGAAATAATATCAGCAACTAATGCGAAGGGTCATCAGTTTAATGTTGTCGAAATTTATAATGCAACACCAAATAGTGTAGATTTGTCTGAGTGCGTAATTAATTTCTACCCCAAAAACAAAACTGATGTTGAACTAGGAAAAACGTTAAGTGGTACAATAGCGTCTGGTGCGTCTTACGTTTTGTGCAGTAGATTTGTGGAGGATGAGGATTCAGCGATGGAGCTTTTGAAGGCTAAATGTGATTTGATAATGTCTGAGAAAAAAGAATATGCTAAGAGTTCAACATACGAGTTGAAATGCGGTGGAGATACGATTGATGTCGTAGGAAAAATAGGTGGTTCGAGTACGTGGTCAGCATCTGGTAAAAATAGTATTATCCGCAATTGTGGTGTTGTGTCTGGTGATACTAATGGTGCCGATGAATGGGATGTGAACAAGGAGTGGACGCAATCTGTCGTGGATTCAGAAACGTTTACTACTGTGGGGACTCATACTGTTGAGTGTGGTAAATAAATTCTTATAGGTAGATTTAATAAAAATAAAGCCGAAGGTCTCTTTGAGGTCTTCGGCTTTTTTAATTTTGAGGTGATTGAAATGTGATGTTTAAAATGAATGTTTTGGAGAGTATAAAAAGTGTGGGGATAAAATAGAAATGTGTTTGTATTTTTGTATGTATAAATAGAAGAGACCGTGCCATGGGTATGATTGGAGGGGGTAGCGGCGTATTGAGCGCAAGCGAAATAGACGCGTAGGGGGAGGCTTCCCCCACCCGCAAGAAAGCATGAGTGGAAGGATGGATATGTCGAGAGGCCGGCGCATTGTGTGTGTGTGGAATGTGTGGTGTGTGTATGTGTGTGTTTGTGTGTGTTTAAAGGAAAGACGAATTTGACAGGGGATGCGATAATTCTTGAAATACAGGGCGGCTTTGCTATTTGCTAGCGCGGAGATTTGGGGTGTCTTGGCCGTCTGGTCCTGGCACATAGAGTCCAATTTTGTTGGGAGTATGAGAATGATGAAAAAGAAACTGGCGTTATTTTTGGGTTGCTGTCTGGTGGGTGGCTTTGCGGCTTCGTGTAATGACACGGACGAATGGGATCCGAATGTTGTGAAGTGCGAAGAGGGCGCCAAAGTGTGTGATGCCAATGCGGTCAAGGTGTGTTCCGGGGGGCAGTTTGTGGTGCAGACGCAGTGTACGTCGGTGCAGAAGTGCGATGCGGCGACGCTGTCGTGTGTGGACAATCTTCCGTCGTGTACGGAAGGCGCGTTCCAGTGTGCGGGGAGCAATGTTCAGGTGTGTCAGGGTGGAAATTGGGTTCTTTCCAAGACGTGCGAAGCCGGGACGACGTGCAACAGCAGCACGGGGATGTGTGATGGGGCTGTGGTTTCCGAATGTGAGGCGGGGGCGACGAAGTGCGAGGGCAACGCGCTCGTGACGTGTGGTTCGGACGGACATTGGGGCGCGGGCAATGCGTGTGGTGAAAACCAGGAATGCGCGGCTGGCGAAGATGGCAAGATGGCGTGTATTGACCTGCCGATCGTGGGTTGTGAGCCTGGCGCCACGCGTTGCGATGGGGACAAGCTTGCGACGTGCACCGAGGAAGCGATTTGGGGTGAGTCGGTGTCGTGTGAGGCCGATGATGTTTGTATTGTGAGCGATGGCGTGGCGGCTTGCGGCGCGCCGGTCGGTTGTGAAGATGCCGAGCACGGTGACACGCGTTGTGCCGAGGATTCGGTGGAAGTGTGCCAGAACGGCACGTGGGTGACCTCGAGCGATTGTACGGGTGACACGCCGGTATGTCTTGATGGGGCTTGCGTGGAGTGCGTGGCCGGTGATTCCAAATGTGAGGATGCGGCGATTTTTGCCTGTGGTGCAGACGGTCTGTGGGATGCGGGCACCGACTGTGATGCGCCTGCCAATGGCGTGGCCGCGTGTGTGGCCAATGCGTGTGGGTTTACGTGTGATGATGGGTATGTCGTCAATACGGCGGGCGACGGCTGTGTCGAAAAACCTGCCGAATCGGATTGCGGCAACGGCGTGCTGGATGACGGCGAAGCATGCGATGGTACGCTTTTCCCGGCGGGTGAGACGTGCACCAGCGCGATGAATGATGGCAAGACGTATGAAGGTTCGCTTTCGTGCAGCGATGCCTGCGAAGTCGTGACGACCGCGTGTTCTGAAGTCGTGACGGGCGTGGATTACACGACGGTCAAGGAGATTCGCGCCGATTATGACGTTCTCGTCGATACGGCGACGTGTCCGAATTCGGGTACCCATGACACTTCTGTGCGCAAGACGGTGGACATCACGGGGGCCGTGACGGCGATTCGTTCGAACTCGATGGGCTTTATTCTTCAGGAAGCGTCGGCGGATGGCAAGAACTCCGGCATTCTCGTCTATTGTAAGGACAAGGCGTGCGTGGAAGGTCTTTCGGTGGGTGACAACGTCCGCGTCGAGGCGAATGGCGTCGGGCAGTATTACTGCCAGCTCCAGGTTCGTGCCGACATCGCCGAGGGCGGGACTTTGAAGGTGACAAAACTCGACAGCAATGCCATCGTCATTGAACCGACGGTGGTGTCGGTGGCCGATGCGTCCGATGCCGACCTTAAAAATCCGTACAACAACGTGTTGGTCAAAGTCGAAGGCATCGAATCGGGGGATTGGTCGAAGAACAATCCCAAGGGCTATACGGGGACGTCGGGCAGCGACAGCGTCGTCGTGAGCAATTATCTGTATTCGAGTTTGCAGGGCGCGATGCAGGCTGGCAAGACATACGACGTCACTGGCATCGTCGTGTATACGTACTCCACGTCGACGGTGAACCCGCGCGTGGCGACGGATATCGTCGAAAAGACGGTTTCGGAGACGTGTACGGTTGATGTGTGCAAGGACGGCAAGCTCCAGAAGTGCACCGATGGTGCGTTGCAAGAAGCGGTTTCTTGTACGAACGTGGCCAACGCCGACGGCGTGTGCAAGAGCACCACGGAGTGCGACACGGCGTTTACGTGCAAGTCGGGGTATGAACCCAAGGATGGCGCTTGTGTCAAAACGGGTAGTGAGATCCCGGTGGGCACCGAGTTCATCGAGAAGTTCGATGGGTTTACGAATTTGACGAATGGCTATGCTACAGGAACTCAGACGATTGAATATCCATACGGCGTGAAGGTGGATTGGAGCTATTCAAACGCTCGCAATGAAAAGGATAAGAGCATTGTTCCCATTGATGGTGCGGCGCTTGTTTTCCATCAGAGTGGCACGCGTGAACTTGTCGGTACGCTTCCTACTGGAGTTGGCGAGATTTCGCTCGAAGTTCAGTCTGCCTTTACGAATACCAAAGCTCGAAACGTGAAAATTTATATCAATGATGCAGCAGAGCCCTGTGGTCAGGTCGGATGGAAGGATCTGGAGGTGAAGCACGATATCAAGTGTACGGTGAATCTGTCTGGCGATGTGAAAGTCAAAGTTGAATCGATAGGTTCACAGGCGTTGATCGACAACCTGCGTTGGACGTCGAACTAAAGGCCTCACCCCAGCCCCTCTCCAGCGGAGAGGGGGGAATGTTTGACCAAAAACGAATAATTTCCCCAACCCCCTCATCCACCCCCACCCAAAGCTCTGGTCAAACACCACACACCGAGCCTCACAAGCTCATGAAATGCGAAA
>CAMCLY010000156.1 GCA_945875805.1 uncultured Myxococcales bacterium
CCACGCGGCTACGCCGCATTGGCGCTTTCGCATGTCATGAGCTGTGACCTCCCCCTCTTTGACCTATTTGTGAAGCCTTTTTTTCTTCGATGGCTTTTTTTGCTTGTTTGGCACCATCCCTGTCACCCACAGACTCTCGTCTGAGACAGCCAGTCTTAGAACACAGACTCATCGGTTTTACGACCTCACCCCCCTCACCCCCTCTCCATGAATGGCGAGGGGGACAAATGTTTTTCCTGCCGGAACAAAAGGACTGAAAAGTCGACGATAACACAAAAGCCCTCACCCAAACTCACAACACACCAAGCCAAAAACAAAAAGCCCCACCCAAACTCACAACACACCAGGCCAAACACGACACACCAAGCCTCACCACCTCATGAAATGCGCCCGAATGGGCGCCTTTCGGGGGGCGTGGGGGGACCAGTCCCCCCACAAAAAAACGGCGTGGGAGGAGAAGTCCCCCCACAAAAAAAGGCGTGGGAGGAGAAGTCCCCCCACAAAAAAAAAAGGAGCCTAATGAGAATTGTCGCTATCCTGTATTTTTTGGGACTTTTTGTTCTGATGGGGTCTTATGTGTATTTTTCTACAGCTCCGGACACGATTCGTCTCACCGTGGCGACGGCTTCGGAGTGGACGCCGGAGGCTCCGAATCTCGTGCGCGTGTTGGCGAGGAATCTTTCAAACGGATCTCGTTTTGAAAACGTGACATTGAGAGCGTGTTGGGTTTCGGTGGCGGGGGGGCAAGACGCGGAACCCAGAGAACTGGCTTGTACAGAGGTGCCGTTTGACGTCGGGGGCAATACGGTGGTGGCGGTGCCACAGATTCCCGCCGAACCGGTTGCCGGGGTGCTTTTTGAACTCCAGGCGCAGGATGGCGCAACGCTCAAAACGGCATTTTTGGCATCGGATTCGATGGTCGTGCAAGATAATGAGACCGGAACAGGGCAATCCCCCAGACTGCCTGGTACAGTTCAAGAGGACATTCGCGATGTATTCGCTCCGGCGACGTTTGTTGCAGGTGTTCCCAACGCCGTGTATGTCACGGGATTTGTAGACGGCAAACCATCGATGGATACCATCGAACTCGCCCAAATATATGGGGCGTCTGCTTCTTTTCCCAAGAAAATCAAACCGTCCGCACTCGGGGTTTCGCGTCTCACCGTAGAAACCGCCACGCCGATCGATCTCGAATTCCGGCAGGGCGAGCACAAAATGTACGCGACATTTTTGCCCAACACCAAGCCGATCCACGTGACCGCAGAAAATCTCTTATTGCAGTCCGGCGATTCGATCGCATTGCATGTGGACCCAGTGGGCAGTCCGGCACCCACGACGGTCGACATCTTTGTTCGCAACGCATGGATTGCCCATCGCGTCTATGCGGTCGGAGAAACACCTCGCATCGAATGGCCGCATGAAATGAAAAGCCCACTTTTACTATATGTCTATGTGAGCGCTTCGGACTTCGCTTCGCCCGATTCGTCCCAGGCATTTGCAATCCTTGCATCACCAAAGAACATGGATATCCACGAACAGGCACGCGTGGCTTTAGGGTATCTTGATGACGACATGTTTCCCGAAGCGCGGATCTTGGAAAGCCGTCTATCCAGCGCGACAGACAACGACCTCACCCTTATCCGTGACTATGCACTCGCCCGTCTGGCCTCGCTTTACGAGGGCACGATTCAGACGCGTCTTAGAACGGAGACGGAAGAGGCATTACAGTTTAAGACGCGCAAGGCGCGTCACAAGCACGTTGCCAATATCATACTGGTGGGGTGGTTTGGCCTTGGCGTGGCCCTTTTTACAGGCAATATCGTCATGGAGTCCCGCAGGAGACGTCGGAATATACAAGAGATCGGGGAGGAATCGCCGACATGGCATCGTCGCCGAATACAGATCGGTTTGATAGGTATATTGGTCGTCGGGATGTTTGTATTATTTTATTATATGATGCAATTATTATAAATGATAACCACAGGGATGGGGGGATCGGCAGATCTCATTCGCATTTTACGCCTCACCAAGATCGAAAATAGCTCCAGGTGAGACGTTTTCCTTCCTCGCCATTGTCCAATAAGTTATCGTGTCATGAAATTTGTGACGGCAATATTATAGAGTATAAGCCCTCGCGTATTGCGTAGCAATAGCGAGGGCGCGGCGGCGTATGCAATAGCCGCCGCACGCAGGCCGTATGCGTAGCATAGGCCGCGCCCCTTATTCTTCTAAGGATAGAAAAGAATGCCCAGCAGAGAAAAAGAACGCCTTTGCAGACTCCACGAGTTTGGTCTGGCCGACATTTTGTCCTCTATCAACGAGAGTTCCCCGACGCACATACGGGGGCTCAATCCGGCCACGACGGCGATGTGTGCGGCCGAAATCGGGCGCGCGCAAAAGCGCCCTGTTCTGTTGTTGGCGGCCGACCAAAAAATCGTCGACGATGCGGCGCGCAACCTGTCTTTTTTTGTGCCCAATGCGGCGCGCGATGTCGTCGTCGTTCCCGACATTCAGGCGGGGATCTACAGTGGCATTGCGCAAAACCGCCGTCAGCTGGCCGAACGTATGCGCGCGCTACACCAGATCGACAACGATCGCCCGCGTTACATTCTGTCGTCGATCACCAACTTTGCACGGCGATACATGCCGCGCGAGGTATTGCGCCGTGAGACGCGACTGTTGCGCGTTCACGACGCGCTCGAACTGCCCGTGTTGCGCGCCGAACTCCTCAGCCTTGGCTACGCCGAGGCCCCGGAAGTCGACACCCCGGGCACGTTTTCGATGCGCGGCGGAATCCTGGACCTCTTTTCACCCGCCCACACACACGCCATGCGCGTCGAGTTTTTTGGCGACGAAATCGACGAAATCCGCGCCTTTGATGTCGATACCCAGAAAACCCTCGAAAAACGCGCAGACGCCATCCTTCTGCCCGCCTCAGAAATCGTCCTGAACGACGAAAATGTCCAGCGTGCCGTCGAAACCATCGCCGAATGGGCGGACGCCCTCGAATTCCCGTCAAAACTCCTCAAAAAAGCCCGCGAAGCCGTCGAAGAACGCATCCTCTACTGGGGGATTCAGGCCATCATGCCCGCCTACTACGCCGAGACACAGCCCCTTGGCGCCTATATTCCGGACGACGCCATCGTGATGATGCTCGAACCCGATTTGTGTGTGGACGCCTTGAAACGTCACCTCGAACAACTCCAGGCGCAGTACGATCATGCCGTTGCAGACGAGCGGCTCGTCGCCCCCCCGGAGGCGCACATCCTGACTGCCGAATCCTGCCTTTCCCAGGTGCGCCGCCATAAAATCCTTTACTCCGGCCTCTCCCTCGAACTGGGCGATGCCGACCACGCGAGCTTCTGGTACGACGCCCTCGACAACGGCGATCTCGTTCAGGAACGCAAACAAATGGCGTTCCAGCGTTCCGAAGACTTCCTCAAAGTCCTGGCCGAACACTTTTTGGAATGGATGACGATTTACGGCGAAATCGCCATCGTCGTACAGACCCAGGGCAACCTGGAACGCCTCAAAACGCTCCTGCGCCCGCTCTCCGTCACCGTCCACGTCTCGACGCGTCCCTTTGATCTCTCGGCCTCGCGCCAGCCCCCGGCCCAGGGCATCACTCTCTATCTGGGGGAACTCTCCGCCGGATGCCGCATCGGTCAAAAAAATCTCGCCATCGTCACCGAATCCGAAATCTTCGGCATCAAAACGCGACAAAAATCATCCCGAAAACTCGAAGAAAACCGCGCCCTTTCGAGTTTCAGGGACCTCAAAGCCGGCGACTATGTCGTGCACGCAGACCACGGCATCGGACAATATCAGGGGCTCATCACCATGGAAGTCGGCGGCATCAAAGGCGACTTCCTCCTCATCACCTACGCCGAATCCGGAAAGCTCTACATCCCCGTACAGCGTCTCAAAAGCGTCCAGAAATACGCCGGTGCCGAAAAGCCCACACGGCTCGACAAACTCGGCGGCGGCGCCTGGGAACGCACCAAAGAAAAAGTCCGGCAAAACGTCAAAAAACTCGCTTTCGACCTCATCGATCTCTACGCCAAACGCCAAAGCCGGACCGGGTTTGCCTTCTCCGAACGCGATCCCTTCTTTCGCGCATTCGAGGACTCCTTCCCATACGAAGAAACCCCCGATCAGGCCAAAGCCATCGAGGCCGTCCTCGACGACATGCACAAAAACCGGCCCATGGAACGCTTGGTCTGCGGGGACGTCGGATTCGGAAAAACCGAGGTCGCCATGCGCGCCGCCATGCGCGCCGTCCTCGACGGAAAACAGGTCGCCGTCCTCGTCCCCACCACCATCCTCGCCGAACAGCACTACGAGAACTTCCTCAAACGCTTTGATGGACATCCCGTCACCATCGCATCCCTCAACCGTTTCCGAAAACCCAAAGAGGTCAAACAAATCCTCGCCGAACTCGAAATCGGAAAAATCGACATCCTCATCGGCACACACAGACTCCTATCCAAAGACGTCGTCTTCAAATCCCTGGGCCTCCTCATCGTCGACGAGGAACACCGTTTCGGCGTCGCACACAAAGAAAAAATCAAAACCCTCGCCGAAGGCATCGACTGCCTCACCATGACCGCCACCCCAATTCCACGGACTTTCCAGATGTGCCTGGGCGGACTCAAAGATCTCTCCGTCATCGAAACGCCCCCCAGCGACCGGCTCGCCATCCACACCCTCGTCGCCAAAATCTCCGACGCCATCATCGCGCAGGCCATCGAACAGGAACTCGCTCGCGGCGGACAAGTCTATTTTCTGCACAACCGCGTCGAAGAACTCCCAGAATACCTCGAACGCATCCAGCGCCTGGCCCCCAAAGCCAGAATCGTCGTCGCCCACGGACAGATGGACGAAAAAGACCTCGAAAAAGCCATGTTCAGCTTCATCCATCACGAGGCAGACCTCCTGCTCTGCACGACGATCATCGAATCCGGCATCGACATCCCCTCCGCAAACTGCCTCATCGTCTCGCACGCCGAACGCTTTGGCCTGGCCCAGCTCTACCAAATCCGAGGCCGCGTCGGCCGTTCCTCCGAACGCGCCTATTGCTACCTCCTCACCGGATCCGACAACCTCAGCGCCATCGCGCGCGAACGCCTCGACGCCATCGAACGCCTCACCGAACTCGGTTCCGGACTCGAAATCGCCTACCTCGACCTCGAAATGCGCGGTTGCGGAAACCTCCTCGGCGCCGAACAAAGCGGAAACATCGCCTCCGTCGGACTCGACATGTACGCCGAACTCATGCAGGAAGCCGTCGACGCCCTCCAAGGCACCGCATCCCCCATGCCCATCGAATCCGAAGTCAACCTCCCCATGTCCGCCTACCTCGACGAAAATTACATCGCCGATGTACAAATGCGACTGCTCTTCTACAAACGACTCGCCAACGCCGAAACCGCCGAACAACTCTACGACGTCTTTGGCGAAATCATCGACCGATACGGCCCGCCCCCCGTCGAAGCCAGAAATCTCAAAGATACGTTTGAACTCAAAATCATGCTCTCCGATCTCGGCATCCGTTCGATGGACGCAAACTACACGTCTATCATTCTCGATCTCGGTCAGAATTCCCGTCTCGATCCGCAAAAACTCGTCTCTCTTCTCACCATGCATCCCAAACAATATGTATTCAGACAGGATCAAAAGCTCATTCGATACCTCAATAAAAACGAATCCGCCGCACTCGTCGAAACGACGGCCATCTATCTCGATGAACTCAAATCCTACGTCGTTTAATAGATATTAAATATTAAAGTGTTTTGCGGGCGCGGGCTATCCGCCTGTGGCGGATACGCCCTGCGCGCGGCGCTATCTGGCCACGCCAGATACGCGCCGCCTCCCTGTGGGTGCCACTTTAGCCCGCACCATAAAAACTCAACTTCACGCATATATTCAAAAATGTCCAAACCCGATATACAAAGTCTATTTTGTAAACAATAGAATGCGACAACCCCCCGATGATATTGTATTTTAAATCGGACACGTGATGTTTTTTGTGTGTATATGCGACAAATAAAAATGGCATCTTCTGTCACACCTACATGTCGTAGATTGGCTCATATCGTATTTTTATGACTTCATCTGCCATAAAAAAATGGATGTATAAAAACTTGATCAAAGTCTTTTTATCTCCTAGATACCCGCCGGCCTTAGGAATGTGTCCGAATCAACGGGTTCGGATATCCGCAAATGTCATGGCCATTATCCTTATGAATGCGTGAGTGGCACAAGGAAATGGTAATCTTCATGGAGAAAGAAGAGATGAGTAAGAAATTGTTGGCGATTTTAGTGGCGTTCTCGACAATCGGTTTCTGTGCCTGCAGCGACGACGATGACGACAACAACAACGGTGGCGGCAGCTGTAGCACCGTGGGTGCCGTTCAGTGTAGCGGAGATGCCCTGCAAGTCTGTACGAACAATGGCTGGACGACCAGCAAGACGTGTGCGGTTGGCAAGTGCAATGCGGCGGCGAAAAAATGTGACGACGACGTCCCTGCCGTCTGCACCGAGGGTGCACAGCAGTGCAGCGCCGCCGGCATCCCCCAGAAGTGCATCAACAACGCTTGGGTCGATCAGGCTGCCTGCGCCACCGGCACCTCATGCAACGCCCTCACCGGTCAATGCTCCGCCGACAGCGCCCCCTGCACCGAAGGCGCTAAAGATTGCAACGCGAGTGGCGTGCCTGTGAGTTGCGTCAGCGGCAAATGGGTCACCGGTTCCGCCTGCGGCACCGGCACCACATGTAAAAACGGCACGTGCGAGACCGTCGTCGTTCCCTCCGAAATTCCGGCCGACGTCAAAGCTCAGGAACCCTGCACCGGCGCCGTCTGCGGCTCTGACGGAAACGTGTATTTCTGTGACAAAGAAGCCAAAACTTTCTATCTTGATTCTTCCAAGGGCGTCTGCACTTCCGATAAGAAATGCACCGTATGTTCCAACGGCTACGGCGGTTGCGGCATCACCTGCAATGACAACCCCGGTACCTCCGAAATTCCGGCCGACGTCAAAGCTCAGGAACCCTGCACCGGCGCCGTCTG
>CAMCLY010000157.1 GCA_945875805.1 uncultured Myxococcales bacterium
TGTCTTGGGCGAGTTGTGGGTTTGTCTTGGGCGAGTTGTGGGTTTGTCTTGGGCGTGTTGTGGGTTTGGGGGAGGGCTTTTTGTGTTATCGTCGACTTTTCAGTCCTTTTGTTCCGTGAGGAAAAAACATTTGTCCCCCTCTCCGCTGGAGAGGGGGTTAGGGGGTGAGGCCGGTTTGGGTGAGGGCTTTTTGTGTTTGGGGGTTTATCTGACTCCTGGTGTCTGAAATAAAGGCGGCGCGTATCCGGTGAGCCGGTTAGCGCCGCGCGCGTGCGTATCTGCCCGAATGCAGATAGCCCGCGCCCGGGGGCATACGAATAATCCTAAAAAAAACGTTGTATGTGATAGAATCGCAAGGAAGGCCGAAAAAAGGTTCGGTGGATTTGAGACAGCATGGGAAGAGAGGTCGCAGATGCGAGAAATGAAGCATTATGTCATCCAGTCGGTAGGAGCCGTGGTGACGGCGTTTAGTGTGATGGGGTGGGTGACAGATGTCAGTGCGCAGTCGAGCGAGCGCAACATAGAGACCGTCCGGGTGCGGATGATCGTGGGGAAGGACGCGAGCGCCAAGGTGACGAATGAGGTGACCTGGAATGTGCGGACAGACATGCGCGGTTTCGATTTTATGAATCCGGCCATCAATGTGACGCACATGGATTCTGCTGGAACGGTGGAAAACGTAGAGAATGTGACGGACAGAAGGCTTGCGGAGATTAGATATACGGAGCGCAATAAATGGGCGCTGGATATCGAGGGGGAAGAAAAGCTGACGCCGGGCAGATGGAAATGGACGTTTAGCTATATGGGCAATTTGGCGGAGAGCGGGGAGAACGGATTGCTTGGCAGGACGAAGGACGATGACGGCAATGCGCTGTTGTACATCCATTGGGCTCCGGTCCAATGGGTGGATCCACTGAAAAGCAGGACGGTTGACATCGTGCTGCCCGTAAAAGTTTCCGGGCCACAGGTCAGCGACATCCGCTATCGGGATATCATGGGGTGTCCACGCAAGGGAAAGCCGGGAAAATGCAAATCGACATCCAAGATCAAGACGTCCAAGGCGTTGGAACAAAACAATTCTATAGATTTGTTCGGAACGAGCATAAAAGATGACTACTGGCTCACCATGAGAATTGTCCAGAAGGATGTGCCGGCGCAAGGGGAACAGCCCATTCTCTTTTATATTGATCCGGACTATATGCATGTCGATGAAGATGTGTTGTCGGAGGCAAGTTCGAAATCGGACGAATCCATGTTCAATCCGTTCGTGTTGTTGATAGCACTGGTGACGGCGGGGGCGGGGATCTTTTGCATTTCTGCATCGAAGAATCAGAATAAAGAACGGGCGGCGACAAAATTCGACGCGGAGATGGAACAGTTTTGGGAGGCGCCGGAACTCCAGGTGGGGTCTTTTGCGAACAATGGCATCGCCATCATGGATTTGCATCCCATCGAAGTGGCGCTGTTGCTGGGGTTGCGGGAATCGTATGTGGCGGGCATGATCGTCAAGGCCATGGGGGATATGCGCAAGCTGGAGGTCATTTCCACGTCCCCGATATGTGTAAAAGACTCCCTGGATGCCGAACTGGACGAACTGGAACTGTTGTTTGTCAATACGATCGATGCGGATGGCAGATTGGACACTCAGCGTCTGAGACAGTTCTTTGATACGGTAGAAAATGAACTTGTCAGAAAACTGTGGAATGCGGATTACAACGCCACGGTCGAGTATTTCCTTGAAATGATGTATGAATCTCCAGAAGATAGAATGTATGTCAAGGATTTTGATGAACGGGATTTGAAATCGTCAACGAAGTTCTGCAAAGAAAAGTATGAAACTTATGACGACTATTATTGGGAGAATCGTTACTATTTCTATTACTATCATTTGTTTGAGAGTTCTAAGGTACAGATTGACCTTGGGCTGTCGTCGGCGTTTAATCGTAAGTTTGTGTATGATGGCGAACGTAAAGGACCGATTGCCGATGAGAATATCGATCAGAGAGAAAGAAACGGGGGCTTCGGAGGTGTGGGCGTGATGGTGTGTCACAGTGCGTGTCATGATGCCTGTCATGATGCGTGTCACAGTGCGTGTCATCATGCGTGTCACAGCGCGTGCCACAGTGCGTGTCACAGCGCGTGCGTTTCTGGGGGGTCGCGATGATGGGGGAGGCAAAAGGGGCAGGGGGCGAGGTGCGTCTGCCCGAAGGATTTTCTCTGGACTGGATCGATGCGTTCTGGAAAGAGGCCTGTTCCTACCTCATGTTGCGCGATGAGGACGATGTGTTGATTCTTCCGCCGAACCGCGTGTATCGCGTCAATGACACGGGAAAGCGCCTCATACGATGGTTGCAGTCCGGTCGGCGTATGGCCGAGTTTCCTGGTCTTGACGACGCCCGCAGTCTCCAGGTGGATGCTTTTTTTGCCAACATCTCGCTTGCGATGGCCAACAAGGAGCATCATGCGGCCCCCATTCCCATGTCGTTCGATTATACAAAGTTGCCAATCCTTGGTGAAATCGCCGTCACGTATCGTTGCAACAATCGCTGTCGTTTTTGTTATGCGGGGTGTGACGGGGCATGCGGTCGTCTGGACAGTCCCGATATTGAGCCGGAACGCATCGAACGGATCATCGATATCTTTAAGGAAGATGCAAAGATCCCGTTTTTTTCGTTTACGGGGGGCGAGCCTCTGATGCGGGGTGATTTGGAACGCCTGATGCGTTATGCCTGTGACAGGGGATTGAGGATCAATCTCGTGACGAACGGGAGTCTGGCCACGCCGGATCGGGCGCGTTCGCTGTATGAAGCGGGGCTCAGAACGGCGCAGATAAGCCTGGAATCGACGGAGGCGTCGATTCATGACGATTTGTGCGGGCGTCCGAACGCATGGGAACAGACGGTGCGGGGAATTGAAAATTTGCGTGCCGCCGGCATTGCCGTGCAGACGAACACGACGACGACGCGCGCCAACATACACACGGTCCCCCTGCTCCCTGCCTTCGTCAAGTCGCTGGGATGTGTGAGAATGTCCGTCAATCTGTTTATTCCGACAAAACGCAGTCCTCAGAACGACGCCCTGTTCGTGCCCTACGAAGAGATTGGAAAAACGATCGAAGCGGTGCGAACAGCGGCCAAAAAGGCCGATCTTGAGTTTCACTGGTATTCGCCGGTTCCGATGTGCATCTATAATCCAATCGTGCATGGGCTTGGTAACAAATCGTGTGCGGCGTGTGACGGGCTGATTTCGGTCGATCCCGAAGGCAACGTGTTGCCTTGCTCGTCATGGGATGAACCGGTGGGAAATCTGTTGAAAGAAGGATTTGCCAAGGTCTGGTTCAACGACAGGGCTCAGGCCATAAAACACAAATGTTTTGCCCATGAAACATGTCAACAATGTCATGCCTTTGTGGCATGTCAGGGGGCATGCCCGCTGTACTGGCAATATGCGGGATGCGACGAACTCATCCGCCATGCTTCAAAAATGCATCATCAAAATGGGAGGAGACGATGAATTCCAAGACCTCTTTTTTTATCGGTGAACAGAATGCACAGTCCGCAAACACTCCGAAGCGTCAGTATATATGTTTGGGACTGCTCGTGGGTGGCGTATTGGTCATGGCATTTGCAAATCTCTCTTTTGTGTTTGCGTTTGTTGGACTTGTGATGCTCATCATAGCGGAATTCGTCTATCCCAAAATGCCATCAAAAGAAGAACGTAGCAATTTTGATCATTATTTATCGCCGGAGACGTTTGCGGAGGAATCCGTACGTCAGCGTTGTCTGTCGATTGAGGAATCACGGTTGTTCAAAATGACGGTCGATCTTGGCCGTTTCTATATTAAATCCACGCAGGATACCCTTTTGACAAAATGGGCAACTACCCGATCCATAGTTTCTTTAGTTTCTGTACTGGTTATTGTCTGTTTATTCTTGATTCTTATTGTTAACTTTGGCAGTCGCGAACATCCTCTTGTCTTGTTACTTTCCAATGGCTTTTTATCTATAATGATATTTATATTTGTTCTCTTTGGACAAATTTTTGTGCGCAGAGGGTTGTTCTGTATTCTTTACGGAAAACGCGTCGATGATATTTATCCGGAATGGAGCAACAGTGTCGAAGAACTGGTCAAAAAGGTGAAAGTGAAGCTGACCCTTCTGGATTTCATGCCCCAGTCACATTCGGCTGATGGGTTTACGATCCTCCCAAGAGTCAAGATTTCCAGAGATGTAGATTTCATATACCCCAGCGATGTTCAATATCTTATCAATTTTAAAAAGAAGCGTTCCATGGTGCGATCGGCAATGATTTCTGCTAACGTCAACCATGTCAATGCGGGTAAAAATTATGAGGAGGATTTTCTGTTCGCTTACTTTGTGCTTGTGGTGAATACCCAGGAACTCCAAAAAACCTCGTTGGAGCCAAAAATACGTCAATGTGCCGGCAAGGGCATGGATCTGGTCTTTTCCTGTGAAGTGAAAAAAGACGAGGAAAATACAATATTTGTCTTTATCAAATCGGATTACGCAAAATCGTCGTCTCCCAAGTATTGGACGAATGAGAACGATATCAGGAGTCTGTTTCTCCTCATCGAAAACGTCAGCGATGTGTTGGCGTTTTCCCGCTGATGGGAGAATTTCGATGTATTTTGAGGGGCTTGCTCCCCTCAAAAAAACATCTTTGTGCGGTGCGTTAAGTGAAGTTCAAAAAAGATAGGAGGTAAAAAGGTGGCGCTTTTGACGCCATGGTATTGGGCAATGGTAGGTCAAAAAAATGTTTGCCCAATCCAGAATTGGCCCCTATAAGAAACGCGCAAATCAAGCAATGATGCGGGTTTTGTCGCATCGCGTCAAAAATGATTTGCGCGAGGATGGTGTAAAAATGAGGAGACACAGGGAGTCCATGATGGATATACGGCGTGGCATTGTATGGATGATTTCGAGTTTTTTGGCCTTGGCATGCTCGGAAAATTTTGACGAGATCAATGCGGGGGATACGCCGGTGTTGAAACGCGATCCGGTGGTTCATGTGCCCGGAGGCAATGACGCCGCCATCGTCGAGCCGGAGGAACCGGGCGATCCCGAAGAACCTGGAGACAGTGGGGACAAAGGCAATGAAGAGGTCAAGGATCCCACCGAAATTACGTACAATACGTACGCCGACGGCGATGAAAATGGCAATGAGGGTGGGGCGGAAGGTGGGTCGAATGATCGACCGGCACACCCCAACCTCCCCGAAAAAGATCCCGCCATCCCGGACGAGGCCCCCGTGGAGAATGAGGTGGACGGCGTGGCGGTGTTGCCGATGACGTATGCGGCATATACGACGCTTCAAAGAACACATCGTCCAAAAATTGGAACGCATATCTATTCTGCCGAACGCGTCAAAGAACTCATTGCGGCGTGGGATTTTAAGGCAACCGACAAAGACAAATACGAAAAATACGGTCTCGGCGCCGAAGTGACGGATGGAGAACCCTGGATCATCCGCGAAAAACTCCTCAAAGCCTCCGATCCCTCCCTTTCTCGCAAAGGCAAGAGCCTCGCCTATTTCTGGCAGGTCTCGGATCCTCAGATCATCGATGTGGAGAGCCCGTGTCGCATGGAAGGGGTCGTGGTTTCTCCCTATGTGGTTTCGAGTGCCTATCGCCCACAGGGCATTTTTTCCAAACACATGTTTGATCTCCACGTTCAGACGGCCAGACGCATTTCCGACTACAGCTCGCGTCCGTTTGATTTTGTCCTTGTCACGGGTGACATTGCGGACAATGCGCAGGAAAACGAGTTTGGTTGGTTTGATGTGATGATGGGCGGAGGCGTGCTCGATCCCGACACGGGGGCCGATGACGATCCCGTTCCAGGGCCTGGCAATGATTTCACCGATCCCTTCTATTCCCCGGGCATTGGCGATATCCCCTGGTATGTGGCGATTGGAAATCACGATTTGCTGTACATGGGATTTACGGTGGCGACGGACAAGATGCGCGCCGCGTGCGTTGGGGACGAGGTCGTCGATTTGTTCAGCGAGTTCCCCGTGGCATCGGCGCCGAACCGGACGGGGTATAATAACGGATATCAGGATGTGTCGACCGTCAATGCCACGGTGGTGACCAGCGGCAAAACGCCGGCGGATCCGCATCGCCGGATGTTGAACAAAAGTGAGGCGTTACAGCACTTTTATGATGCGCCGGGACTTCCCAAAGGACACGGCCTGGATCCCGAAACGATGGCCAAAGGCTGGGGTTACTACACGGCGTATCCCATCCCGGGCAAACCTATCAAACTCATTTCTCTCGATACAAACAGCGGGACGTTTTCGGAAGCGAACATGACGCCCGAACAGTTTACGTGGCTCAAGGGGGAATTGGAATCGGCCAGGAAAGCCCATGAACTCGTCATTTTGCAGTCCCATCACGGAACGGGACAGATGGCCGGAACGGTGACGCAGTCGAAGTTCCAGGCGCTTGTCGCTTCATATCCGAATGTCATTTTACATATTACAGGACATGGCCATGCCAATGATTCAAATGTATATATTGATAACAATGGCGGCTACTGGGAAGTGATGCTGGCCTCAGTGGTCGATTTCCCGTCGCAGACGCGCGTGTTTGAAATCGTTCATGAGGGAGACGGGCTGATTGCGATTTATATCACCAATCTCGAACCCAACGCCCCGGAGGGTACCTTTGTCGATACGGCGTTAAATTATGCGGCAGCCAGAAAGTTCTTTGGCATGTCAAAAGATCCCATTGCAGAATGGGAGGCCGAAAAAGCGCACCGTAACCTGATTTTGCGCACTCGCGTGCCTAAGGACGTGTATGAAAATCTCGACCGTTATGAGTGGTCGGATGTGGTGGAATCTGAGGATTTGCTCAAAAATCTCGAATTTGTATCTTCTGATAAGAAGTGATGCGTTTTTTATGGGCGCGGGCTGTCCGCCTTCGGCGGACACGCC
>CAMCLY010000158.1 GCA_945875805.1 uncultured Myxococcales bacterium
GGGGAGAGGGGAGCATGCTTCATAAAAAACAAAAAGCCCTCACCAAAACCCACAAAAAGGCTTCACTTTCACAACGCCCCAAGCCTCACCACCTCATGAAATGCGAAAGGGCCGCGCGGCATTGCCGCGTGGCCCTTTCGCATTTCGGGGGGCGTGGGGGGACTTGTCCCCCCACAAAAAAAATTACAACATACGGCAAATATCGCGGTGGGGAGGTTCACCAAACATGCGAATCACATGAACTCGACGAGTTTGCCAACTTGTGCAGGATTAGGCAAAAAATGTGGAGTTCTGAGCTCACGAGAAATAAAAAAGCGTGCTGTCTCCTGCAGAAGGGGGAAGTGCTTTTTCTGATTGTCCACCGCCGTTCTTACAGGAGATACACCATGCTAAAAATGATGCGCATTATATTGGCTGCACTCTCTTTTTTCGGAATCCTGCTCCTATTTTTTGATTTTACGGGCGTGATGCATCACTGGCTCGGTTTTTTGGCGGACATTCAATTTTTGCCAGCCCTTTTGGCACTCAATGTGGGCGTGGTGCTTGGGCTTGTCGTTCTCACCCTGATCGTCGGGCGAGTTTATTGTTCGGTGATATGTCCGCTTGGGATTTTGCAGGACATTGCCTCGTTTTTTGCCGGCAAGGTTCACAAAAACCGCTTTGCCTATAAAGCGCCCAAACCCTGGCTTCGATGGGGATCCCTTGGGGTGTTTGCGCTTCTCATGGTGCTTGGCGTTCATGCCGTGGCGCTTTTGGTGGCCCCATACAGCGCGTTTGGGCGCATGGCGGCCAACCTCTTTGCCCCACTTTATCGTCTGGGCAACAACGCGGCCGCCTATTTGGCCGAACGCCTCGACAGTTATGCCTTTTATTCGGTCGACGTCTGGATCAAAAGCATCCCGAGTTTTGTCATTGCCATGGTGTCTTTTGTCGCCATCGTCGTTCTGGCATGGAGAGGCGGTCGCATGTGGTGCAACACGATTTGCCCCGTCGGGACGATCCTTGGGTTTCTGTCCCGGTTTGCATGGTTTAGACCGTCCATCGATACCGAAAAATGCGTCGGTTGCCGGATGTGCGAAAAACAATGCAAGGCGAGTTGCATCCATGCGAAAACGCATACCATCGATGCCTCGCGATGTGTGGCATGTATGAATTGTATCGGCGCGTGTCACAAGGGCGCCATCGCATGGACGCACCCGAAAAAAAATAAAATTACCCAGAACGCCGACATCCAAACAGACCAGAACGCCGACATCCAAACAAACCAGAACGCCGACGTCCAAACAGGCCAGAACGCCGACATCCAAACAGACCAGAACGCCGACGTCCAAACAAACCAGAACGCCGCGTCTCCCATGCGACGCGGCTTTCTTCTGGCACTTTCATCCATGGCTGTGACCTCAGTGGCGGCGGCCCAGGACAAACTGACAGACGGCGGGCTCAAACCACTCATCCCGCGGCAGGCGCCGTCGCGCGGGACGCCGCTCAAACCCGCAGGTTCCTTAAGTCTGCGCAATTTTTCTACGCGGTGCACCGGCTGCCAGCTCTGCGTATCTTCTTGTCCCAATGGCGTCCTTCGCCCCTCTTCCTCACTGGCCACCCTCATGCAGCCAGAAATGTCGTTTGAACGCGGGTTCTGCCGTCCGGAGTGCACGCGGTGCAGCGAGGTCTGCCCGGCAGGCGCGATAACCCCCGTCACGCGCGAAGAAAAATCGTCCATTCAAATCGGCCATGCCGTCTGGATTCGCGAACAATGTATCCCCGTGACCAAAGGGCGTTCATGCGGAAACTGCGCACGACATTGTCCCACCGGAGCCATCCAGATGGTGCCTTTGGCGCAGAACGACGACTCGTCACGCAAAGCCCCAAAAATCCCCATCATCGATACCGAGCGGTGCATCGGATGCGGAAAATGCGAATTCGTATGCCCCGCACGTCCAGTCTCGGCCATCGTCATCGAAGGGCACGAAAAACACCGCGTCATTTAGCCACCCCAACCCGATTTTATCCCGCCACGCCCAAGGTTCCGGAAGGACCCGGCCCAAAGTGAGGGGGGCGCGGCGTATGCGCGCAAGGGCCCGGGGGCCCGAGCACATAGCCGCGTTGGGGGGACACTTCCCCCACCCCCCAAAAAAAGAAAACTCGCCTTTAAAATCTGTCCATCCCGTTTAGCCCCATATGGAGAACACCATGACAGAACCGTCACACAAAGACCCCCAGGCTCCCAAGGCCACCGTCAGTCGGCGCGCATTCATCCAAACCACCGGTGCCGCGGCCCTTTCGGCCACCATGATCGGCTGCTCGACCGGAACGTCCACGCACGCCCCGTCGCTCGATCCCAACGCGATTCCCACCGACGCCATGACCATGCGCACCAATCCAAACACCGGCGATCGCGTGTCGCTGCTCGGGTTCGGATGCATGCGGTTCCCCACCGTCGACCACACCAGCGCGCGAGAAAACGCCAACGCCCCCCTCGACCAGGCGCTCATCAACGACATGGTCGATTTCGCACTCGATCACGGCGTCAACTACTTCGACACCTCGCCGGCATACTGTCAGGGAAGGTCAGAAGGGGCCATCGGCGAGGCACTCAGCAGACACCCAAGGGAAAAATATTTTATCGCCACCAAGCTGTCCAACTTTGCCAAGGAAACGTGGCCGCGCGAGGCTTCGCTCGCCATGTACGAAAAATCGCGGCAACTCCTGCGCGTCGACACCATCGACTACATGCTGCTCCACGCCATCGGCATGGGCGCCGACGACGGCCTTTCGGCCATGGACGTCTTCCACAAACGCTACATCGAAAACGGAATCCTCGACACCCTCGTCGAAGAAAAAAAAGCCGGACGCATCCGAAACCTGGGCTTCTCCTATCACGGCGACATCGCCGTCTTTGACGAACTGCTCAAACGACACGACAACGGACAAAACCACTGGGACTTCGTCCAGATCCAGCTCAATTACGTCGACTGGAAACACGCCAAAGAAATCAACGAACGCAACACCAACGCCGAATACCTCTACAACGAACTCGAAAAGCGCGGCATCCCCGCCATCATCATGGAACCCCTTCTGGGCGGCCGTCTGGCCAGCCTCAACTTCAAATCCATCGAGCAGCTCAAAACCCTCGACCCCGACGCCAGCATCGCCTCCTGGGCCTTCCGCTACGCCGGTTCGCCTGCCAACGTCCTCACCGTCCTCAGCGGCATGACCTTCCCCGAGCATCTCTACGAAAACATCCGCACCTATTCCCCCCTCAAACCAATCACCGATGCCGAACGCCGCGCCCTCGAACAGGTCGCCCAAACCATCCTCAACTACCAGCTCATCCAGTGCAACACCTGCCAATATTGCATGCCATGCCCTTACGGCCTCGACATCCCCGCAATCTTCTCCCATTTCAACAAATGCCTCAACGAAGACCACTTCGCCGCCGACATCCGCGACCCCAACTATGCCCAAAGCCGCCGCGCCTTCCTCGTCGGATACGACCGCGCCGTCCCCAAACTCCGCCAGGCCGTCCATTGCATCGCCTGCAACAAATGCGTCCACCATTGCCCGCAGGGCCTCGATATCCCCGCCCTCATGCAGCGCGTAGACGAATACGTCGAATTTCTAAAACAAAATCCAACATAATTCGTATTTAATTTCACAAACCATCCGGCGTTTCTCATTTTAAAAGGCTCGCCGCGCGCGAGTCTTTTTTGGGACTGGGCGCGGGCTATCCGCCTGAGGCGGATACGCCCCGCGCGGGCGGCTATCTGCGATACGCCGCCCGGCCCTCACCCCCGCGCCCCCTCTCCCCGCCGGGAGAGGGGGACCGATGTTTTTCTCTGCCGATATCCAGGCTCATGACAAAATTGCACACATCGCAGTTTCGCATTATGAGACGCCATGGAGGCAAATGAACATGAAGCAATGGATGCGGACAATATGGTGTTGGATTTGTGCCGGAAGCCTGGCAGGATGCTGGGCGTTTGCCGGCAAAGAAACCCCCGTCGAGCGCATCCCCGAAGAACCCAAGCCCACCGAAGCCAAAACACTCGACCCGGGGGGCGTACTCATGGCACACGTCGAGGCCATCCGCGCGTTGACCGAAACGCATTCCGGCATGCCATGCGCCGAAGACAGCCTCCTCGACTCGCGCAGTTCCTTGTTCCAGGCATGGCTCGATGTCTTCTCCCGGCGCAGCGACGGCTCAAAACTCAAACTCGCCCTCCGACTCGCCGAGGCCGACCACAGAAATATTCCCAACGCCATCGCAATGCTCACGCCATGGGTGGACCAATCCCCGGAGTACGCGGACATCATCGCCTACCATCTCGGGCGTATGTGGGAATGGCACGCCCGGGATCTGACCGCAAACGAAGCTCACCACGCCATGACCGAGGCGCGCCGAGCCTACCAGCGCGTCCTTGAACGCCGTACCTCGCCTTACTATGCCTACGCACGCGCCAGCGAGGTCCAAACAGGACTGGCGCTCGGGATGGACATGCGAAAAAATATCGATGACTTCCTCGCCGAATACCCCGATTATCCCGAACGCATGGCCCTCGAATACGCTCGCGCCGACCTCGAATTCACACACGGAATCCGCGAAAACGCCATCGATCAAATGCAGGAACTGGCATTCTGGAAACCCTACGACGAGGTCTCAAAACGCGCGCAATCCTGGTTGGAAGAACGCCATCTCGGCGACAAAACGCGCTCCTATGACGATCTCTTTGCACGCGTCGATGCCTTGAGACGCATGCGTTTCTGGGACGAGGCCGACGCGGCCGCCGCCGACGCCATGCAAGCCTTTCCCGAAGATTTCCCACTCAAAGTGCAATACGCACGCATCGCGTATGAACGCAGCAATCACGCCGAAGGCGCCAGACGATTCGAGTCGATTCTCGAACAAATGCACGGCGAGCCACAGGGAAAACTCAAGCCATCCGGGATTATCGCGTATATCTACCGCGCTTATGCCTACATGGGAATGTGCGACAAAGCGTTGGCGTTTCACGCACAAAACGCCTCCAAACTCTCGCGCATCGCGCGACTGGAGGCCACGCGCGATTTTGCACTGACATGCGGCGATATCGAGACGGCCTATCAAACCGCCCAACAACTCCCCCTCCCCAGAGATCCTCAAGGTTTTTGGAACTTCGGTTTTCTGGCCTATCTGGCCGGCGATAACGCCACCGCGCGACAATATCTGGCCGCCGCCGAACGCGAGCTCTCCGGAACATATCGTCGCCGAGCCATGTACTTTCTGGCACGCGTGACCCAGAAAATGGCTCAGCAAAACGCCTCGATTCAAGACAACGGAGAGCTTTCTTCCAAAACTGGCGTCCATGCGACCGAAAAATCGTCGTCAAAAAAGAAGGCCAAAAAGAAACCGTCGCCCCTCGACGTCAAGCTCTCGGCGCCCACGCAAAAGGAAGCACAACGCCTATATCACGCGCTGATCGACGCCGATAACGCCGATTATTACGCAATCCTCGCCCACTCCCGCCTCGCGGAGCAGGCACGAAATGGCGAAGCACCCGATAAAACCCCCGTGTTGCAGGCGATGAATGACGAGGCACCCAGCCAGACATCCCCCATCGCGCGTCCATGGGATCGCGAGTATACTTTTGACGAAAAAACAGGACTGGAAACCTTCGCACAAAACGTCGCGCGTTACGCGGAATTGTTCCCAGGACTAAAACGCGTATCGTTCCTCCATGACGCAGAACTGTACCGGGAACGCAACGCCGAATTTCGCATCATTGCCATCGAAGCCATGGGCATTATCAGACTGCCCAAACGACCGACGATCAAAAATCTGTGGACGACCAAACTCAGCGTCGACGGGCATCTGGTCGATAACCGGCGCCATGATACCGGCGTCTGGGGGCGCGAACTCGACGCCTTCCACTTCGCCTTGCCTCCCGTCAAAGACGCCAAAGCACGCGCCCCCATCGCAAAACGTCAGGCTGCCATCTATGACGCCGGCCTCCCCCTCGCCACATTTGTGCAAGATACCTTGCTCGCGTTTCACGATTACTATCTTGGACGCCGTTACGTCGCCCGACGATACGCTTTTAACCCAGACGCATGCGGCACACAAAAGGGGGCGCCCGGATGCTCGGTCATGTACCCCCACGCATTTTCAAACGCCGTCATTCAAAATGCCCAAAAAAATCACATCGAACCCGACCTGATATGGGCCCTCATGAACATCGAGTCGGCATTTAACCCCGATTCCATTTCACACGCCAACGCCTACGGTCTGCTCCAAATCATCCCCATGACGGGATACAAAATCGCCCACGCCCTCGAGATCTCGCCGTTTGGACCTTACGATCTCATCAAACCCGAAGCCTCCATCACCATGGGAACGTGGTACTTCGCTCAAATTCTGCGCAAATTCCACGGATACGCGACGCTTTCCATGGCCGCCTACAACGGCGGCCCTCACCAGGTCGCCCGCTGGCTCACAGCATATAGCCAGCACGTCGAACACGACGCTTTCATCGAACTTATCCCCTATGATGAGGCGAGGAATTACGTCAAAAAAGGCATGGCAAGATTGCTCATCATGGTGCGCATCGATAGACAAGATCCCCACGCGTTTTTTGAAATCCCCAACACGTTGCCTCCGTCTTTTGAACCCATGCCAAACTACTAGTTGTTTCTGTGGGGGGACGAAGTCCCCTCACTTTTTTGTGGGGGGACCAGTCCCCCCACGCCCCCCGAATTGCGAAAGGGCCGCGCGGCGATGCCGCACGGCCCTTTCGCAATTCATGAGGTGGTGAAAGTGGAGCCTTCTTGTGGGTTTGAGTGAGGGCTTTTTGTTTTTGGCCTGGGCCTTTTGTGGGTTTGAGTGAGGGCTTTTGTTTTTTATGAAGCATGCTCCCCTCTCCCTATGGGAGAGGGGCCGGGGGTG
>CAMCLY010000159.1 GCA_945875805.1 uncultured Myxococcales bacterium
CCGAAATTCCTGCGGAGCCCGAAATTCCTGCGGAGCCCGAGATTCCTGCGGAGCCCGAAATTCCTGCGGAGCCCGAGATTCCTGCGGAGCCCGAAATTCCTGCGGAGCCCGAAATTCCTGCGGAGCCCGAGATTCCTGCGGAGCCTGAAGGGGCGGATTTGGCCGAACTTCGTGCGGAATACGAACGCCGTTATGAGGAGGCGATTGAGGAACTGAATATCGCCCATGCGGCCGATTTGGCGGCGGTCGATTCGGAAAAGGTCAGGTTGCAGTCGAAGTATGAGGCGGCCGAGGCGCGAGCGGAGGCGGCCGAGCGCGAACTGGAGGCCAAAACGGAGGCATTGAAGTTGGCCCAGGCGGCGTCATCGCGAGCCGAGCGCGTGCTTGAGTTCACCGCTCTCTGGCGGGAACGGTTTGAATCGCTCCAGGCGTATGCCAAAGCAATGGAGGCGGCGGCCGACAAACTCGGTATTGATGCCGTCGAGCCCCGGACCATGGAGTATTTGCGGTCGATGCACGATGTGCTGAGGTATTGCGCCGAGGAGCTGAAGCACACGCAATTGTAGCGAGAGCGGGCGTTTTTGGGTGTTGGGAGGGGGGCTTGGGGCCCCCCTGCGTCGCTTGTTGCGCGGCGTATCGAAAGCGAGTGAGATAGCCGCGCGCGGCGAGGCGTATTGAGGCCGGATGGCCGAGATAGCCGCCGCCCAACTACGCGCCTACCCCCCCCGCGGGGAGTTCCCCGCAACCCCCGTGGTCACGTCAATGTCCGTTTTGGACACGCAAGAGACACAAAAAGTTGAAAAAAAAATTATCGGGATGACGCGGGGCGAAATGGTGTGGGAGGGCGGTAGGGGGAATGTGCGGAGACAGAGACATGACGCGCGGAATGCGCCACAGTAGCGGCACAATTTGAATCTTTGCTTGAAATCTGCGTATAATGCCTGCGCAGAATACCCGGCAAAAAGTATGCAACTCGTCAGAGACTTTGAAATTGCCGAGAAATTTTGAAGGATGGATGTTTTGAAGGCGTCAACAGTCCAGAAGGGCGGATTATTCGATGCGTGGCATCAAAAAGTTTCCCTTCGGATGTCACCACATTTTGAGTATTGGGTGTACCCGATACCTTTTTAAAGAGGCACCGCTTATGAATAAGAAATTTTGGCTTGCGGCCATTCTCGTGGGTTTGTCTGGTGGTTTTGTATCGTGTTCGGATGATGCGGGCAAGGAAGGTGAGGCTGAGGAGCATCAGCTGAGCTATTCGCTGGTGTGCGTGTCGCCGTCGACGTGTGCGCTTGAGATTCCGGCGAATGCCAAAGGTCTGGTGACGGTACAGCTGAAATCGTCGACGCAGGACGGGGTGGAAAACGTCGTCTCCGATGCGGTTGTCGTGGCGTCGTCGTCGAGCACGTTGTTTACGATGCAGGATGTGACAGAATCGACGTTGAATCTGAAGACGGATGCGTCGGGGATGGTGGCGGTTCTGATTGGGGCAGGTTCGGAACCGGGCGTGGGGACGATTGTGTTTAGCACGTCGGAGTCGAACGTGGCGTCTCCGCTGACGTTTACGATTACGGTGAAAGAAGAGAAACAGGAGGATCCGATTGTGGAGCCAGATGAGCCCACGAAGGCGTCTTACAATGTGAGGATGCGTTATGCGGGTGCCCAGGATCTGGTGGTGGCGGATGCGTATCTCGTGCCTGGCAGGACGTGTTCGGAGATCGCGCCGAGTGGTCTCAGTGCTGCGGAAATCAAGGCGATTCCCGTGGGTGAGTATGGGAAGGTTGCGATTGTGGATGAGGGCGGCATTGGTGCGGTGAGCATCGATATTGAGATCGAGGAGCGAGAAGAGACGGTCTATGCCGCGGTTGCGCGAGCCAAGGCGAGTTCTGCGTATTCGGCGTATGGATGCAAGGACAACGTGGGCGGGAGTGTGACGTCGGTTGTGGTGGATCTCGACGATGCGTTTGTGGATCCGGACAATCCTGACAACCCGGACAATCCTGATCAGCCCGATCAGCCTGATCCTGAAGATCTGGGGATTGGGTACAACGGTTCGTTTTATCTTCGCAGCTCGTTTAATGCGTTGACGTTATTGCCGCATGCGGATGTGGAAGAGGGCAAGATTCTGATGTTCAAGGACATGCTGGCGGGCGACTGGATTGAGTTTACGCTGAGATTCCTGAGCAATCCCGAGAAGGAGCTTCCGAGCATTCTGACGGAGCAGCTTTTGCCGTTGTTGATCGAGGCGGACTGGTTGCAGTCTCTCATTGAGAAGGCTTTCCCGAGCATGGCGGGTATGATCACGCCGGAATTTGTGGCGACGCTTGTGAAGTCCCTTGGTCTTGAGACGGTCATCACGAACTTGCTTGAGGAGCTGACGGGCAATCTTCCGTGGTGGGACACGGCGACCTCGGTGGTCAAGATCGTCAACGATATTGCGACGAACTTCACGCTTGAAGGCAACATCGTGATTGCGTCGACGGTTCCGACGAACGATGTGATCACGGGCGTGGGTCACAGCTATCACTCGTTGATGTACAACACGGGTGGTTTTGAGACGTGCTTTATTGGTCTGGATGCGGGGGAGGTGGATGCGGATGGTAACAAGATTTGCCGCATCAAGCTGAGCGAGCTGGATCCGGAAGGGGCCTCGGTCAAGGGGGCATTTTCGGCGAAGTTTGAAGGCCCGACGAAGTTCGGGAGCACGGATGTGGATATCTACCAGCAGGTGGATATTTCGCGTCACAGCCTGAACCTTGCGTATGGCCGTCTGATTTATGCGGTGCTGATGAATTCGCTTCCGATGTTCATCAAACCTGAGGATGGGTCGGTGGTTCCGTCGACGTTGGGCGGTGTGCTTGAGTACTATGTGGGGCTTGGACTTCTTGCGCTTTGGAACAATGCGGAGTCCCATGCGGAGAATCCGATTACCGGGTCTGGGTGTTCGGCGGTGGGCAATTACGTGATGGCGCTGCTCAACGAGAAGGTGTCGTCGATTGGGAATATCCTGGAAACGATTGGCGGTCCAGCGCTCATCACGTCGCTTTGTACGACGGGGGTCAAATCGCTTGACACGATGATCGAGAATCAGTTGGACAAGCTGTCTGTGTCGAGTGACAAGGTGACGTTCAGTTCTGCGGACTGCCCGGTGAACTACACGATGACGAGCGACAAGAAGACGGTTGGTCTGTCTTACTTTGGTTCGGAACAGGTGTGGGGATCCTCGGCGTCTGACAAACGTTGTACGTGGGACATGTCGATCACGACGGGGACGGACGAGGATGGCAGTGTCAAGACGAACACGATCAAGGGTCGGTTCTGGGCAGAACGTACACTGGATTAGCCATGGGGTTGGCGGTGACGGGATGTTTCACCGCCGTGCTGTAGAAAAAGCCGTTCCCGAAAGGGGGCGGCTTTTTTTTGTGGGAACTTTGGGTGGAGAGCTGGCGAGGGGGTAGGCGCGTATTGAGCGCGAGCGAAATAGCGACGTAGGGGGAGACTTCCCCCGCCAGAGGAGACAGGAAGATGGTGTTTTGGATGGGTAGAGGGGGATTGGGAATTGGCATTTTAGTGCTGAACTGACGGTCGGATTCGTTGTATGGAGAGCGCATGAATCTGAGGGTCAGAGGTGAGGAAGGGCAGAGATGGGGATGCAAGCAGCAGGTCGGGTCATGTCGGATATCAACATTACGCCGCTCGTGGACGTGATGCTGGTTCTTCTGATAATTTTTATGGTGGCGGCGCCTGTGATGGAAAAGGAGCGTTCCCGCCGGGAGCTTGATGAAAACCGCGACAAGCAGCAGCGTCTGGTGGCGCTGAATCTTCCGGCGTTGGACAATGCGGGGATGGTTCCGAATGCGGAGCGTGTGTTGACGTTAAAGGTGAGCGCGTCGCTCGTGGTATCCTTTGAAGGCAGCGTCATTTCGGATTGTTCCGGGCATCCTCAGTCGGAGGACAAACGCGCGTGGGTGTCGTGTTTTGACGAGGTGGAGCGTGCGGTTCGCGAGCGAGCGGAAGCGTTTGAAGGGGGGATTGTCGTGGATGCGGAACCTCATGTAAAATTTGGTTTTGTCGTGGGCATCATGCATCGTCTGTACAAAGCGGGGATTGAAAAGGTGTCGATGTTTCCGCAGTCGTCGACGTGAAGGGCAGTGGGGACGGTGGCGCGGCGGAGAAGCCGTGCGGATTTTTGAGTTTGAATGATTTAGATGCTTAGATGTTCATGATGAGGGCTTGATTTGGAAGGAAAACGAACGATAAAGAGGGCTCTTTTTGGCGCCGTGGTGAGTATGTTTCTGTCTGGTACCACGTGGGGCGGCGAAGTGTTGACGTATGAGCGGGCGTGTGAGCTGGCGCGTGCGAACAGTCCTCAGATTGAGGCGCAGGCGTATGCGGTGGAAGGGGCGCAGGCGCAGTTGTCGGAGGCCAAGTACTACTGGACGCCCAAGCTGAGTCTGAAGTCGCAGTTTGGTCCGATGCCGAAGTCGTCTGATGTGACGAGTTCCGAGAGCGACATCTGGGACAATTTTTTCGATGCCTGGGGGTTTACGACTCGCAACACGCTTGAATTTTGGATGCCTCTTTTTACGTCGACCAAGGTTTACCACACCCATGAGCTTGCCAAGATTGGCTATGAAGTCGAGGAGCTTCGTGCGCAGAATGAGGTTTTGAATGTCGAGTATGACGTGGCGCGTGCCTATATTGGGCTTCAGCTGGCGGTGGCGGCTCAGGATGTGCTCAAGGAGGCGGAAGACTACGTCGTCCAGATCGAGCGTGAGTATCAGAAACTGATGGAGAGCGGGTCTGAGCGTGTCAAGGCGACGGATCAGTATCGCATAGATATTGCGCGAGCGAATCTTCTTCGTCTCAAGAATACGATCTTGTCGAAACGCGATTATGCGGAGCGCGCGCTGTCGGTGCATACGCGTCTGGAGCTTCCCATTGAAGTGGAGTCGATGAATTTTGACAATGTCGAGGACGAACTGAAGGGTCTTGACGACGTGATGGCGTTGGCGCGCGCGCATCGTGGGGATTTGAAGCTTCTGGATGCTGGCGAGCGCGCGGCGGCGATGCAGGCGCGCATAGAGTGGCTCAACTGGTGGCCGGATCTCGTTCTGGCGGGTGAAGTGAGCTACAAGTTCAGCAATGCCGTGCCCAAGTACGAGGAGAAGAATTTTTATATCAGGGACGGGTATAACGGCCACGGGTTTGCGCTTGGTTTTATGCTGAAGTGGGAGCTTGATCCTGTCCGTCAGGTATTCAAGGTTCGGCAGGCGGATGCCAAAACGGAGCGGATGCGCGCGCAACGCGCGCTTGCGATTTCGGGGATAGAACTCGAAGTCTCGCAGGAGTATCAGAAGACGTCCGATGCGCTGGCCAATATTGGCATCACGCATGCGTCGCGCCGTTCGGCGAAGCGATTTTTGACCCAGAGTTTGATGGATTATGAGGCTGGTGAGGGTAATGTCAACGACATCATTTCGGCGTTGACGACGTTTATCGAACAACGTTCGATGTATTTGCAGGCGTTGCATGATTATCGCGTGGCGCTTGTGAAGTTGCAGAAGACGACGGGGGTCGAAGATACGTCCCGGCTTCTCAAGTAGAGTCTGGCGGGGAAGCCGTGCCATGTGTGCCGGTCTTTGAATTTGAGCGTGTATAACGAAAGATGATATCATTGATTTTTAGTGTTCTGGCGCTGTTTTTGGGCGTTGGACTGTATCCTGTGATTAAGAGACGGCCTTCATGGCTGTCTTTTTTTGATGCCTTTGTCTTTGTTTCGATAACGGGACTGACGCTGTTTCACCTGATTCCGCACAGCGTTGAAAACGCGGGCATGCTTGGGGTTCTGGCCTTGGGGGTGGGGCTTGGTGTGCCGTTTTTTTTGCATCGCTCGAGGTTCTTTGGGCATTCGCGTCTGCACGGCATGCATGGGGGGCATGAGGGGGAGGATGTGGAGGATGCGGAGGCGTCAGGGGGGGAGGGATGCGGTGGTCATGCCTTGCGCGGCAAGGCGATACTCCTGGTGGCCTTTGTCGGCGTGTGTGTGCACACGCTTCTCGACGGGATCGGACTGTCGATGAGCTCGATGGACGGGGACGGGGCTTCGGTAGGAAAGCTGGTTGGGCTGGGGATTTTGTTTCACCGGATGCCGGTGGGATTTTTCCTGAGTCTGTTGCTGGTTCCGATGATAGGGCTCCGGAAGACCTGGGGTGTCGTCTTGAGTCTTGCCCTGACCACGGTGGTGGGATTTTTGTTGGGGCATTATGCCGTGCCTCATGCGGGGATTGTTTTTCTCAACATTTTGCAGGGCGTCATAGCGGGTTCTCTTCTTCACATTATCTTTCACAACACGTCTGTGGGTGGCGCGTGTGAGTTTAAGTATGCCAAGGGTCTTGGTGCGATAGTTGGGATTGGGGCGTTTGCGTTTGTGACCTGGGGGGCTCCGGTTCATGCGGGGCATGGAGAGGGGGGGCATGGTGACGTCATGAGTACGTGGCTGTCGCTGATACTGGAAGCGGCCCCGCTGTGGTGTGGTTTTGCGCTGGTGCTGGTGGTGTCGTATGCGTTGACGCGGATGTCTTCGGAGCGTTGCCGCAGGATTGGGAACTGGGTGTGTGCCCGTCTCGATCCGCAACCGCGTCCTGTGTCGGCAGGAGGGGGGACGCATGTTTTTTCTGCGGTGGGGATAATTTTGATGTGGACGCTGTGTGATGGGGGGTATGCGGCGGCCTGGCTTGCGGCACTATGGGTGGCGGTGGTGGTGACGGATGCCGTGTATGCGCGTCCGAGTGCGTGTATGACCTGCGTCCGCGAGGGGCATTGCGATGTCGACAAGGGCTTTTGGCTCTGGACGGAGGGGAGTTTTGGACGAATGGTGTCGATTCTCGTGATGGCCTCTTGCGG
>CAMCLY010000160.1 GCA_945875805.1 uncultured Myxococcales bacterium
TATGAAGCATGCTCCCCTCTCCCCATGGGAGAGGGGCCGGGGGTGAGGTCGGGGGTTTGGTGAGGCTTTTTGTTTTTTATGAAGCATGCTCCCCTCTCCCCATGGGAGAGGGGCCGGGGGTGAGGTCGGGGTTGAGTGGGGGTTATTTTTTAATCCTCAAAACCATGACGAATTGCGCATTACGCATTTGGCAAAGCACTGCGATTCACGCTATAAAACGCGCCGTTTTGGCCCCATCCGGGGTCGTTTCACCAAGCCCCCACGGGAGGGATTATGTCAAAAGTCAAATGGTGTTTGGGATTTATGGCCGGTCTGATGCTGTGCGCTTCGTGTTCGTCGTCAAAAACCGAAGTGACGCCCGAGGCTCCTGTCCAGGAAGTCACCGTCGCCTCACCATACGCCGAAGCACTCGACCTGTTCTACGCGCATCGTTACAAAGAAAGCGCCGAAAGCGCCACTCGCGTCCTCGACGCCCAGGGCAGCTCCCTCGAAGGCCTGACCGTCCGCGGCTTGGCTTACGCCAAGGCAAATCTCCCCAAATACGCCATCGTCGATCTGCTCAAAGCCGTCAAAATGGAATACAGCGTCGAAACCCTCGTCAACCTCGGCAATGCCCTGCGCTCCTTCGGATTCTGCGCCCGTGCCGTCGACGCCTACCAACACGCCCTCTCCCTCGACCCCGGCAACCCCTACATCCTCATCAACATGACTTCGTCCTACCTGTGCCTCGAAGAAGTCGACATGGCCGACGCCACCTTCGTCAAGGCCATCCCCAACCTCCCACAGGACGCCGTCGCCTTCACCAACGCCGCCATCCTCAAGGATATGCAGCAGGACATCCCCGAGGCCCTCAAGGCCGCCAAAATCGCCGTCCAGTACGACGCCCTCTACCGCCCCGCCTACAAAGTCCTCTCCCGCGCCCTCTACGCATCCGGTGACCGCCAGGCCGGCGCCGAAGCCGATAAACAGTACACCCAGCTCAAAGGACAAATCCGACGCACCGTCCGCATCCCGCGGCGTTCTCCACAATAAATCCCCCACAGGCCAGCGTTCAAATATCCATCCATAGTGACAAAAGCCCCATTCTCACGGGGCTTTTGTTGTGCCGTGGCGCGGGCTATCGGCCCAAGGCCGATACGCCACGCGCGGGCGGCTATGGGCTCAGGGCGTGCGCCCTTGCGCGCATACGCCGCCCCTTCTTTTTGGAGACTGACCAAAACACAAGCCACACAATGATACACAAGAGAAGAGGGGCTTATCCTCTGCGCTCCTGAGTATACTTTGGGAAGAAGCGGCAAAAAGACATCGACAGGCATCAGGGCAGTGCTTTTTAATCAAAGTCATGATGAGGCGTTTGTCTGTGCGTTTAATAGGTTTTGTGATGATGTTGATTACAACATTCCTATCTTTGTCAATGATGGGATAAACCGCATTTTAGAACGTTTTTTGAATGGTACCAGAATCAGAAAGATATAAAAAATACACGAATTCGCGAAACAGGCGACACGCATTATCAGGACAGACAGCTGAGAGGTATGCGCAAAGCGGTTGAAACCATGCTGGACGATGTATCAAATCTTCGGGTGAAGAGAAATCCCCTGCGCAGGGTTGTAAATAAAGGAATAGTGACGGTTTCCGTTGCGCTTGGCTATTGCCGCAAGAACGCCTGACGGCGTTCGGATTGCCGCGCCCGTCGGGCGCGGGATGCGGGTGAGATTTGTGATTAAAAGATCAATGATTAAAAGTTCACCCACAAAGCGGGACGCACCTGGTGGTGCGGGTACTCGACTTCATCATAGTTGAGGTTGCCCTCCCATCGGACGTTCGCGGCGTCTTCACCAGAGTCGCCAGGCGACCGAAGCCACCAACAGGAAAAACAGTGAACGCCTGAACATGTGCCATTATAATTAACTGACTTCTCTTCTGGATCCATGATACACGCGCCTTTTTTGACGGCATAACGCGTGGCATCGGCTTTTCGATCCGCGTCGGTGGCAAAATAGGTTTGCGCTTCAACGACGCTGAGCAAAAAGATTTTGTCGGTCGTCGGGTTTCCGGGCGACGTGCTGTATTTCGGATTCTCGTGTGCAGGCACATTTGAGGTCGCGATTTTGGCTTTTTCTTCGGCGGTAAACGCGGCATCGATGAAGTTCTCGGCAGTATAATCTTTTCCAACCGTGTTGTAAGAAGCCTCATACCCATTGAGCCACGAACGAATCGTGCTCTTTTCCCAGGTGATATAAATCCTCGTCGTATTGTATGGCCGTACATCAAGGGCTTTGTCACTGAGAAGAAGAAGCTGCCCTTCCTCGTTTATGTCGAGCACGCGCCATTCGATGGGCTCTTTGCCGTTGTCTGTGTCGTTGTCCTGTTCGTAATGACCAAAGGTGACGATGTCACCTACCGATATACTCCTGTTACACACGGTACCGGACAACTCATAACCGGTTTCACACGTACAGCTTCCGGCAGTACCTACCCAGTGGTTGGCGTTATCGCACGCACATGTGTTGCTCACCGCATCGTAAGTCTCTGTCACGGCGTCGCAACTTTTCTTGACTTCGCATTGCCCTCCAACGGCGACATAACCGGTTTCACATGTACAGCTTCCGGCAGTGCCTACCCAGTGGTTGGCGTTATCGCACGCACATGTGTTGGTCACCACATCGTAGATTTCTGTCACGGCATCGCAACTTTTCTGTGCTTCGCATTGTCCTCCGATGAGCAGATAACCGGTTTCACACGTACAACTGCCCGTTGTTCCAGTCCAGTGCTTGGCCGCATCGCACGCACATGTGTTGCTCACCGCATCGTAAGTCTCTGTCACGGCATCGCAACTTTTCTTGACTTCGCATTGCCCTCCAACGGCGACATAACCGGTTTCACACACACAGCTTCCGGCAGTGCCTACCCAGTGGTTGGCATTATCGCACGTGCAACTGTTGGATTCGGAATCGTAGACTTCTTTGCTTGCATCGCAAGTCTTTTTCAATTCGCACTGCCAGCCGATTTGCAGATAACCGTTTTCACACGTACAACTGCCAACCATCCCCACCCAGTGGTTGGCATTATCACATGTACACGTATTGGTTTTGGCATCGTAGATTTCTTTGGTTGCATCGCAAGTTTTCTGTGCTTTGCATTGTCCTCCTATCTGCACATAACCATTTTCGCATGTACAGCTTCCCACGGTGCCCACCCAATGATTGGCGTTATCGCATGTGCAAGTGTTCGATTCGGAATCATAGACTTCTTTGGTTGCATCGCAACTTTTCTGTGCTTCGCATTGTCCTCCGATTTGCAGATAACCGTTTTCACATCTACAGCTTCCCACAGTGCCCACCCAGTGGTTGGTATTATCGCATGTGCAACTGTTGGATTCGGAATCATAGACTTCTTTATATGGATTGCAACTGGCGATGCGCTGGCACGCATTTTTGATTTGCACATATCCTTTGTTACACGAATACGTACATTCTGCCTCTGTCGTAAATGTACAAACGGTGCTGGCGTTCTCGACGATGGGACAGGCGTCTGCTCCGCTCAAATTGACAAGTCTACCGTCTTGACACTGGGCTTTGTTTGTGCCTTTGCTGTTGCAGACGACAGCACCATGCGGAATGTCGCCGTTTTCAACACAATCGCGGTAAGTCCGGCATTGATTGAGGGTTGGATCGCAATAGATTTTCCCGTCATCGTTATCGGCACAATCGACGCCAGGGCTCAGCGTCCCATCGTTCTCTTCGGAACATTTGCGCAAAACATTGCCGTCGCAAACTGTCTGATCTTGGGCCAGGAGACCGTCTTTCCATTGGCAATCGGTAGGCGTCGCCGTTTTGCATACAAACCCAATATCCGAGCTGGCATCGGCAAAACAAGATTTGGATTCCGACACACAGTCGCCACCTTCGACGACCGAGGTTTTGCCGTCCTGGCAAAGGACGATGTTGTTTTCTTTGCACCCTATCTGAGTATGACGAATGGTGCCGCAATCATGGTAATCGCTACACTCCGCATGGCCATCGCGACAAAGCGGCATATCATCTCCACAGGCATTGCTGAAATCTTCGATCAATTCTCCGTCGTCACAAACCATGAGTGTGTTGTTCCGGCAAATATTTTGACCATCGGCAATCCCTTCACAGTCACGTCGCGCACATCTTCCGTCTTTGCAAATTCCCTCCGTACACCGAGTGCCCTCGCTCATGGTTCCGTCTGTTTGGCAAAGAACGACGCGTCCCTCTTCATCACAGGTTGTTTCGCCCAATTGGAGCATTTGAGAGCCAAAATTGCACTCGGCAGATGCCGAGATGTCCATACATACGCATTTCCCTGTATCGAGAATTTTTCCCACATTTTGGCAGTCCGCCGGGGTGAGCTGGCATGATTGAGACGAGGTCTCGGAACATGCGCAGGTCACGGCATCGAGGATTTTTCCCACATTTTGGCAGTCCACCGGGGTGAGCGGACACTCCTGCGGAGAAGGATCTGCGCAGGAAGTGACTCCGAAAGAAGCAAACAATACAGAGATGAAAATGCGTGTGTATGGCGCGTTCATATGGATGCCTTCTCTTTTTAACAAGTGCCTGAGTTTAACAAGTGCCTGAGTCGCGTTCGTCGAGCAGTTTTTTGAGTTGCTTTTTGTAGCAATAAACAATGGCTTCCTTTAAGCCGTCCAACTCGTCGATGGAATCGATACTCAACCAGCAACGAAGTGCCTGCAACCCCATACCGATGGTACAGGTTTTTGTGCAGAGTTTGTCTTTCATGGATGGCGATATGAGATTCTTTATCGTCTCAAATTCATCTGCGCTATCGATTTGGAACGCAAAGGCGCCGATTCCGGGCAATTCGTTTTCTGCGTTGATGGGAACATTAACATTATTGGAACGATTACCAAAACGCACAGCCCAGCGATACTGTTTTGAGAGGTTGTGCCATTTGTTGGGGACGGGTGTGAGATTGGCTTCTGGAATCGCCACGAGATAGCTTATATAACGTTCGTTGGTGTTGAGATGTTTGACCAACTCATGGGAAGATGTCTGTGTGTCGAGCCAAAGTTCTTCGTTGGGGATATTGGCCGAACGGAGCATAGAACAGATTTTGTTTGCGATCTGTTGTTCAATAACTGTAAAGACGATGTTTTCACCTTCTGTAATATCTTTGTAGGCAGGGGGCAGTTCATCTGTTGGAATGACATCACCCCTTGATTCTGGTATGGCCGTCCTGAGTTGATAGAAAATCTTACTGACTTTTTCGATCATTTCATCGTACCACTTGGGGGAGCCCTTTTTCGAGGGCGGCTTCATTTCAAGTGGATCGAGAATCTGTGCTTTTATCATTTTTTTATTTTTATAATGTTTTTCAAAAGTATCTATATCAAATTTAAACACTTCATCTATTTTTTGACGCAATTTTAGAGTGTCGATTATATTTTTTTTGTACCCTTCGTATTCATTCACAGTCGCGTCCGCACGCGCATGGGCTTCGATGACCGATTTGGATGCCAGATGAACAAAGCAGTCGAGATTCTCCGGCATATTTAACTCACCCAACTTAAAAGTCTTAATTTTGATTAAGGCAAAATCTGAAGTATCGGATTTCCCTCTTCCATAAAACGACCATTGTTCGCCATTGGAAGCGATAGCAAGATAGATGACGCCACTATTTTCAGAATAATAATGCCCCACCTGAGATTGCAAGTTTTTATCATTTGAACCCCCTCCCTCAAACGCCTCAAAGGATTTGGCTTCCAAGATCACGCGTGGCACAGGATAACCTTCCCTATCGGTTTTGGGATCGTCGTGAATAAAGATGGCATAGTCTACACGAGAGGCGGTGTTCTCATCGTTATTGTTGTTCTTGTTCTTTTTTTTCTTATTTTCCTTTTTGTGCATAGCGGCTTCCGCGATGATGTCGAGATGGTCGGACTTGGGATCGTATTCGGTCTGATATCCGAGAAGACGTAACATCGGGAGAATGAGCTGGTCTTTGGCCACCTGTTCGTTTGTCGTCAGGCTCGTTCTGTGTTTGGCCTCTCGTATGAACTTTGAGCATTGGATGAGATCAGGAAGTTTTTGCAGGATGCGATCTTTCGTGTTTTTAATCTTTTGTTCATCAATTTCGACCATGATTTCTCCTTAAAATGCTGAATCGTACGTTCCCTAATAACATCTTGCCATGTCACCAAGCCGACAAACCGCAGGCTTGCCAAAAAATCCTAGGCATCATAAAAAAAAAAAAAAAAATCAATCCCTTATTAACAAATTTTATACCCAATGTTTATGCGGGTTTGCGACGATTTTGCGCAAAAAAAATGCCTTCACCTGGGTGGTGAAGGCAGTGATGAAAAGTGAATTTTTAGCCACATCCGGGTCAACCCTGAACCGCTATCGCCGCGCCCGTCGGGCGCGGGATGCGGGTAAGATTTATGATTGAAAGATCAATGATTAAAGATTCACCAATAAAGCGGGACGCACCGCGATGTGAGCGGCGAGGACGTAATCACCATAGTCGTCGATGGAGCCGTCAATGTAGACCCGCGCGGCGTAAATCCTTTTGAGGCCAGGCGACCGAAGCCACCAACGGGATATGCAGTGAGCATCTGAACATATGCTATTGGAACTAACATTCCCCATTTCTGAACCTTCGACATACGCCCCTTTTTTGACGGCATAACGCGTGGCATCGGCTTTTCGATCCGCGTCGGTGGCAAAATAGGTTTGCGCTTCAACGACGCTGAGCAAAAAGATTTTGTCCGTCGTCGGGTTTCCGGGCGGCGTGCTGTAATTCGGATTCTTGTGTGCAGGCACATTTGAGATCCTGTTTAGTATCTATTTGCAATAATTCTAATGAATGCCATGGATATCAGTTGCA
>CAMCLY010000161.1 GCA_945875805.1 uncultured Myxococcales bacterium
GGGGGTAGCGGCGTATTGAGCGCAAGCGAAATAGCCGCTCAGGGGGAGCCTTCCCCCACCCCCAAAAAACAAGGATCCGGAGTTTCCGTAAGGAGAAAAGGGTGAAAAAGACGTTTCGCTTTGCATGGGTATTGACGGGGATCGCCCTGACGGGCTGTGGTGGCGATTCGGACGAGTTGGGGTTTTCGATTTATGGGACGCCGCAACGCCTTCACGTGCCGAGCGATGCGCATTTTGAGCTGACACGGGACGACGGGATGGGGGTGGAAACGTGTCGGGGGGAATGGGATTTTGGGGATGGCGTGACGCTTGCGGGGGAGTATGAGGCGACGCATCGCTATCGCGAACCGGGGACGTATCGGGTCGAAGTGGATTTGACGTGCAGCGGCCGCCGTGGGCACAGCGCGATGGAGATCGAGGCGTACGATTCGGTCGATCTTGCGGTGACGTCGCTCGAGGCTCGCCCGCTCAACATCAGTTCAAACGGTGCGCTGGACGTATCGTTTCAGGTGGCGAATCTGGCGCAGGAGTCGTTGAAAGCGGCGACATACCTCGATGTGTATTTGACGCCGGGGAGCGGGCATGACGGGTATCTGTCGAGCGGTGCGATGCGGATTTATCGGCAGACGCTGTCGTCGATGGAAGGAAACGGGCACACGGAAACGCATTCGGTGTCGATTCCGATGGATGCGTCGGTGCGGACGGGGGCGTATTACGTGGCGGTGGTGGCGGATCCGGAGGGCGGACTTGGCGAGGTGTCGCGCGAGAACAACGTGGCGGTGAGCACGCAGACGGTGACGGTGCGCAATCAGGCGACGGACGGGGCCGATTTTTCGGCGGTGCGTCTGGATGTTTTGCCGGCGCGCACGTCCATGCTGTCGGCGGCCACGGCGCAGTTTTCGGTCGTCAATCTTGGGGCGACGACGGACGAGACGTTTGGCTATGCGCTCTGGCTTGGCGCACGGGGGAATGCGACCGACATGACCGGGGCGATCAAGATTCACGAGTCGACCATTCCGGGGGGGATGTCCGGTGTGGAACAGACGTTCAACAATATCATGGTGTCGGTGGCCCCGGCGGTGACGGCCGAGGGGCTTTACTATTTTTGGCTGGTGCTCGATCCGGAGGATCGGCTTGTGGAGCGCGACGAAACCAACAACATCGTGCGCAGCAGCGCACCGGTGCAGGTCTCGAACGAAGTGCTCTTGGATGCGGACATCATGGTTCAGACGCTGACATTTTCGCCGGGCACGTCGAGCCGTGGCGGCACGTTTACGGCCCAGCTCGACGTCGTCAACCAGGGCGCACAGCCGACGGGCTCGTTTGTATGTACGTTGTTTCTTTCGGAAGACATGTCGTTGGACATCGATCGGGACACGGTGGTGGGGTCGGTCAATATCGACGATCTCCCGGCGTCCTCGACGCGTCACGTCACGACGATAGCGGAAGTCGGGACGGGGCTTTCGGCCGGTGAATACTGGGTTTATGTGTTTTGTGATTCGAGCGGCGTGGTGGCCGAGGCGAACGAGGACAACAACATCCAGCGCGGCGAGACGCCGCTCGTCCTCACGGATTCGTCTCAAATCGATATGTTGTTTGGACAGGTGTCCCTTCCTTCTGGTGAGAATGTTGCCGACGGTGGCGCACTTTCGGTGTCGGCGGTGCTCTGTAACAAAGGCACAACAGCGGCGGGGCCGTCGTATCTGTCGGTGGTGCTGATGGGGCTTTGCAGTGATCGCGAACTCGAGGTGTCGCGCGAACTCGTCGACGGTCTGGAGGCGGGCGAATGCCGCACGCTGGCGCTCGCCCCTCGGGTGTCGTGCGACTTTTGGTGTCCGTATTATGGCGTCACGCTGCGCGCCGATGCCACTCAGATTGTCGTCGAAACCAACGAATCCAATAACGAGGTCACCCTGAATCAAAATGTCACGATCGAAGGGGAGGACTGCGTGTGCGTGGGCGATTCGGAAGAACCGAACGATGTGTGGAGCCAGGCGACGCTGACGTCCACGATGGACCGTGAACTCACCTTGTGCAAGGGGGATGTCGATTTTTATCGCCTCGACATGGGCGAGGGCGACAATGTGGAGGTGCGTTTGAACCATGACTCCGCGCGCAGTCCTCTGAAATTGCGTATGTATCGCGGCACAGAAGTCGTCAAGGAATATACTGGCGGTGACGATTTGTATTTTTCATCGATGCATACCGAAGATGTCGAGGAAAAAAATGTATTGATAGAAGTTTTGGGTGCCGAAAGTGATTCTGCCAATCGATATCATCTTTCTGTAGATATTTATAAAGACGGGACGGGAGTCGATCTCGCGGCCTCGGATTTACAGAATGAAAAGATGTTGAGTGCCTCCGAAGAGACGCCGGTTTCGGTATCGATCGATAACCTTGGAAGTGAGGCGTCTCCGCAGGTGTGGATTGGTTTTTATCTTTCGCCGGACGGGAACCTTGGGGATGACGCGATTCGTCTGACGCGCGTTTCTCAGAATGCGATGGCGCCGGGGGCGACGGTGCGTCGTCAGGTGATGTTGCGCCTTCCGGCCGATCTCCCCGGTGGAAAATATCACCTCGTGGCGCGCGTCGATGACGACAATACAAGCGGTGACTCGCGCATCTCCAACAATATCGCCAGAACTTCTGTCTTTCACTTTGATCGTAGCTGTTATGACAGCCTCGATCCGAACGACACGTTTGAATCGGCTCGCGTGCTTTCGCTCCAAAACGGCCGCTATACGCATTCGAGCCTGACGGTATGCCAGGGCAACCCCGATTATTATGCGTTTGACGTCTCTCATGGACAGTCCCTCGATATCTCGGTGGCCAATGCCGGAACGGGAGATTTCGATATCGTCCTCATGGACGCTGTGGGCAACGAAATCGCCTCCTCGCGCACGGGCGCGGCGACCGAAACCATTCATAGAGATGTCATCGTCGGTGACCAGCGCTTGTATTTATATATTTATCAGGTCGAAAATACATATAATTCCAACGAATCGGAATATACATTGACCATAGAAACTTCACCGGCGTCCGAATGGAACCGCTGTGAACCCGAATTTGAACCCAATAACTTCAAAACGTCGGCCTATGATCTCATGGAAGTCGCGCGTTCCGGCATGACGGCTCAACTCTGTCCGACGACGGATGAAGATTACTATAAAATAGACATGACCACCGGCGATCGCCTGCAGCTCGGATTCCATACCGATTCGACCATTTTGAGAGCCGGTTTATATGCCGGTGATCGTCTCGTTTCTATTCTCACCAATCTTCGTTCACAATCGTTTGATTATACGGCTGTCGAAGAAGCCACACATTATGTACGAATTTATACAAACGCTTCGACGTTTAGCGTGCCTTCCTATCAATTGCGTTGGTTGGGAGAGGAGGGTGTCGACATCGCCGTCTCTTCCCTTGTCGCCTCGCCCGCCGTGGCCGGACTCCCCGTGACCGTCGAATTTGACGTCTCCAACAAAGGCACGCAATCCTCCCAGGTGGCCATTTCTATCGTGCTTGGCCCCCATTCCCTCTCGCTGTCCGCCGCCCTGGACGCCGGCGAGACCCGTCACGTCGCCCAAAAAATCGTTTTGTCCGAAAAACTTTTGGGAGCCCAGACACTCGCCGTGACCGCCGAGGCCCCCGACGACGTCGTCCTCGACAACAACCGCGCCCAGCTCGTTCTCGACGTGGCCCCCGCCTGCCAAAACGATGCCTTCGAGCCCAACGACACCCCGCTTGCAGCCTCCTCCGTCGCGACCACAGCCTCCGGAACCATCTGCCCCGGCGACGAGGACTGGTTCGCCCTCCCCGACGGCGCCGCCCGCGCGCGCCTCGATTTCTCCCACGCCGAAGGCGATTTGCGCCTCGAAACCTTCTCCGCCGACGGCCTGGCCCTCGCCCTCTCCGACTCCGCCTCCGACTCCGAAGAACTCCCCGCAAACGGGGCCGCCTTCGTTCGCATCACCGGCGCAAACTCCAGCATTTCCGCCACCTACACCCTGACGATCGAGTAAATGTGTGCGTCTTGGCTGGGCGTCGGCTATGGCGTGCGCCATACGCCTCCGCTGCCCGGCTATGGCGACGCCATACGCCGGGCATTTTATGTCCGCGCCCCGCGTTCTGAACATTGACCACAAAGACCTCGCCATGCGGGGCGCCCCGTTTCCCCTCTACCGGGAGGTTTCACCATGGGTAAAAAGCGTTCGTTGTCAAGGCATTCTCCACACCATGACGGATTCTCCGACACGGAGTTCCTCAAAACCCTCGCCAAACTGGCGCAGACATCTCTGGCGCAAAAAAAGTTTGACGACGCCATGCAGAGCGCCAGGCGCATCGCGCACCATTTTGAACAGAATCCCCCCGAAGGACCGTGGATCGACGTCTATCTGGCGTCGCTTGTGTGGCAGGTGCGCGCGGCGCAGGGCCTCGAATGCCCGCGCACGTCCGTCGTCGAGCTCATCCTTCGCTATCGCCACGAAAGTGCACGGTTTGGACAGGCCGCGCGCGTCCTTCAGTCCCACCACATCGCCGCACAGGTGGCCATCGATGCGGCCGACTGGGCCACGGCGCTCGAAGAACTCGAGTCTGTCATCGACATGCCGTCGATGGAACTCGCCGCGCGCGCCACGATGTGGTGTCACATCGCCGAGTTGCGGCAGAAACTTTGCCGTTTTGGCGAATCGATCGAGGCATTGCGCAAGGCCGATGCCCTTCTCGGCAAATCCGAAGCCCCCCAAGATGCCGCGCGCGTCGATATCGCGCGCCAGTTGTGCGAACTCCACGCCATGACCGGCGATGGCGCACAGTCCGCATTCTGGTTTGAACGTGCGCGCGCACTGGCCTCGTCCTTTCCAAATGGTGTGCCCGAAGAGATCGGCGTATTGCTCGATGTCTGGGCCGCGCGCGAGGTCTTGCGTCACGGCGACGCCCGTCGTGCGCGCGCCATGATTTCGGGGATTCTCTCGTCGATGTCCGCCGACATTCGCCCGGAATCGCGCGCACTCGTGGAGCTCGATTTGGCCTCGGCGTCCTGGAGCGCCGGCGACGACGACGCCGCGCGCGCTATACTGGATCAACTCGATGTGGGAAATGCGCGCGCCGTGCGCATGTCAACCCTGATGTTGCGTCTCCAGTGGGGCATCGCATGCGGAGAGTCCGCTGAACACCTCGATGCGCGCGAATCTTCATTGAATGACGTGCTCGATCCCGACGGCGATGTTCTGACGACCTTCGCGCGCGATTTGGCGAGCGCCGAACGATGGATCGAAACGGGACGTTATGCGGATGCCTCCGAACTCCTGTTCCACATTCGAGAACGGGCGTGTTTTTTGGAACTCGACCCGATCCTGGGGCACGCCGAAGCCATGTTGGGAACGGTATTTCATGTACAGGGACAAAACGAAAAGAGTGCCGAGTGTCTGTCACGGGCCATTCAGATATACCGTCGCCATGGAGACGATATCGCGGCGTCGGAATCCAGCCAGACCCTCGACATTGTGCAACATCGCGTGGCGCACGAAAATGCGGCATGTCGGCGGGCGTTTGAAACCTGCGTGCGCGGCGGTCATGCGGAATTTGTGATTCGCACGGGGATGCCGCTTTTGCGCCGCGCGCTTGAGGCGCGCGATGTGGAGTCATTTGATGCGCTGGCCGCGACGCTCGAATATACCATTCCGCGTGAATGGCCGTCTTATGTCCGGATGCGTTTTGAATGGATGCGCGCGCAACGCCATGTCGGGGAGAGCGGCGCCCCCTATCGGGCGCGCGCACAAGAAATCGCCGTGCTCAGAGGGTATGTTTTGCCAGAAAATCGGCAATGAGGCCGTGCCTAAGACCGCGTGTCGTGGCATAAATGGGCGTGTCCGGATGGGCGTTTTGGAGGGAACGCACGATGTGTGCGCCCACGTGTGATGCGTCATCCAAAGACGCCAACTCCAAAGGCATGGCATGGGGTTCATCGTCAAGACGTGCGCCTTCGACGGCGTCGGCACGGTAGTCTTTGAGTCCGAGTTTATGTTGTGCATAAGAGGAAAAGACACTTCCTGCGCACACGATAAGGCGTGTCGGCGCGCATGTGTGCGAGGCAAGAGCTTGGAGTATGTGGGCACCCACGCGTTCGCCGCTTCCCGACAGCGCGCCGATATTGAGACTTTGTGTCCATGTGCATTGATGTGTCTCGTCGATCCAGGAAAGCTCGGTCGACCCTCCGCCGACGTCGATCAAAAGCCACGGTTGGCCCGCATGGGCCAGTATGACCGGGGCGTTTGTTTGTCCCAATCGTTCGAGGCGCGCTTCTTCGTCGCAGGTGATCACATCGAGCGATAATCCCGTGCATCGCGCGAAGGCACCGCAAAACGCGTTGGCATTGCTGGCGGCTCTCAACGCGCGCGTCGCCACACACCGGGACTCGAGGATTCCATTTGGGGCCCCATATTGTGCGGCTTTCGCGCGCGCCTCGTCGATCATGGCGCGCGCCACCTCAATCGGACGTTCAAAGGCTTCGGGGTACAACGTGCCATCAGGCGAGAGTTGGGTTCCCAGTCGAACGACACGACGCGTTTCCCAAAGAATGTGTCCGTTTTGATCGGCCAGTGAAGCGATATAAGAGTTGGAACCAAGATCAAACGCCAGAAACATGTGTTTTCCTTTTTGTGTTTGTTTTTGTGGGGGGACCAGTCCCCCCCTCCCCCCGAAATGGGGTATAGCCCCCCCCCCGGCGGGGCGGGGGGGGGTTGGGAAGTCGGTGGGGGGGGGGGCGCGGGGGGTT
>CAMCLY010000162.1 GCA_945875805.1 uncultured Myxococcales bacterium
GGGAGACCTCCCCCACCCAAAAAAACGATCGCCCATCCTTCCACGGACTCCACGTCACCCACGCCAAAAAAAATGCACAGAATCCAAGAACTCTTTACCCTTCCGCTGACGTCCAACGTCGTGCTCTTCGCCCTGATGCTGGCGATTATCCTCATCATCCCCATCGTAATGCGCAAGATTCACCTGCCGCAGGTCATCGGGCTCATCCTGTGCGGGGTGGCATTGGGGCCGCACGCGCTCAACGTCGTCGACAACACCGGCGCCATCGGTCTTTTTTCGACCATCGGGTTGCTTTACATCATGTTCACTGCCGGTCTCGAACTCGACATCAACCAGTTTAAAATCAACCGCAACAACAGTCTTCTGTTTGGTCTGTTTACGTATCTTGGGCCGCTCGTCGTCCTGTTTCCGGTCTGTTACTGGGGATTTGACCTGTCCGCGCTCCAGAGTTTTCTTGTGGCGAGCATGTTCGGGACGCACACGCTGATTGCGTATCCGGCGGTCTCGCGCATCGGGGTGTCGCGCGACGCCTCGGTGGCGGTCACGGTGGGCGGCACGATTCTGGTCGACGCCGGCGTACTCATCCTTCTGGCCGTGCTCCTGGGGCTGGCCTCCGGCAACCTGACGTTTTCTTTCTGGGCTAACCTCATCGTGTCGCTCGTCGTCTTTTCGGCCATCATGTTTTTCGTGATTCCCCGGATTGCGGCCGCCTTTTTTGCGCACTGGCATCACGAACGCTACCTGCGGTTCATTTTCGTCATGCTCATGGTCTTTGTCTCCGGACTTCTGGCCGAAATTGCCGGACTCGAAGCCATCGTCGGCGCATTCCTGGCCGGCCTTGTCCTCAACCGCTTTATCCCCCACCACTCCTCGCTCATGCACCACATCGAGTTTGTGGGGAACGCGATCTTCATCCCGTTTTTTCTCGTCACGGTGGGGATGCTCGTCGACATTGGCGTCCTGACCCAGGGCCCCCAAACTCTCCTCGTCGCGGGCGTCCTTTCGGCGGCGGCCCTGGCGGGCAAATGGATCGCGGCTTTTGTCGCCCAGAAATGCTTCGGCTACAGCGTCGCCCAGCGCCGCCTCATCTTTGGGCTCTCGGGGGCCCGCGTCGCCGCCACCCTGGCCATCGTCCTCGTCGCCTATCGCGCCGGGCTCATCGACGTCATCTTCCTCAACGCGACGATCATCCTCATTCTCATCACCTGCATCGTCGCCAGCCTTGTCACCGAATCGGCCGCCCACCAACTCGCCGTAGAACTCGACGACGGCGGAACGCACCCACAGGTCCATGCCGCCGAAGAACACATCCTCGTCCCCATCGCCAATCCCGCGCATGCCCACGACATCCTGGCGTTTGCCGCCCTCATCAAATCGCCCGCCTCCCCCCATCCCGTGACCCTTCTCTCGGTCGTCCGCGACGCCACCCACGCCGAAACCAACATCCGCACGTTCAAAAAAGCCGCCGCCCCGCTCGTCCAGGCCCACCCCGGACTCATCCAGGTCACCGCCACCATCGACCCAAGCCTCTCCGACGGCATCCTGCGCAGCGCGCAGGAACAGCTCGCCAACCTCATCCTCTTTGGCTGGCCCGCCGCCGCCTTCACCGATCACTTCATCGCCCCTAAATGGCACGCCTTCGCTCACGACATCGCCATCTGCCTCATGTTCCTCGACCTGCCCCAGCCCCTCCAGCAGCCGCGGCGCCTCCTCCTCTGCACCCTCCCCAACGCCGAACGCACCGACTCCTTCGACGCCATCCTCGCCAAAATCGCCTTCCTCGCCACCCAGAACGCGCTCTCCATCGCCCATATCGGAACCCCCGCCACCTCGGCTCACATCCGGGATTTCCTCACCCAGTCCAAACAAAACATCCCCTTCACCTCCGACGACGCCGATCCGTTCGCCCCAAGCCCCCTCGACACCGACTGGCTCGTCTTCGTCTCCGCCCGCCCCAAAACCCTCACCCACGTCCCGCGCTGCGAACACCTCCCCGCCGACTGGCAGAAAGCCTTCCCCAAACACAACAAAATCCTCGTCTTCCCGGCCGACAAAACCCTCGACCCCGATTCCGAGGAATATCTCGTCTGACGCCTGGCGATCTTTCGGGACGCGGGCTATCCGCCTTCGGCGGATACGCCCCGCGCGCTCGTCTATGTGCTCGGGGCCCGCGACTCGCTTCGCTCACCGCGCCTCCCTGCGCGCATACGCCTCGCGTTCGCGCTTGAACCACACACAAAAAAGCCCGCGCGTACAAAGAAGCGCAGGCCAAAAGCGCCGTATTTGCCAAAGGCAAATCGGCGCGCCACACAAACAAGACGATTATTTCACAATCGAAATGCGGGCATAACCATTCCCGGCATGACCGGTTTCCGTCGTGCCCGACGGAGAGGTAAACGGCGTATTGCCAGCGATCGACTGAGAACTCGTCAGATAGTGCTTGCTGTTGAGCAACCACGTTCCACCGGTTTTCGCCGAATCGGTATAACCGGCCTTGTCGTTGGCTTCGGTATAAACCCAACCCGAACCGCCGCCGCCAAAGCCACCGCCACCGGCACCGCCGCCGCCGCCATACCAGCCGCCGCCGCCTGAACCGCCACAGTAGTAATTCCCCGAAACATTACCGCCTGTACCACCGACACCAAAAGTCCCCGTCGTCGCCGTACCGGGTGAAGTACTTTTTTGGAACAGCCCGTAAATACCGCCGGCGACCTGCGTTCCTTCTCCCCCCCCTGCTCTGACGTCTGTGCCAGTGCTGCAAAGGAGATTAGGACCAGCTATGCCATTGGTTCCACCACCTGCCCCCACAGCCTCGGAATATGCGCATGACGAGGGCGCATCAAAACCACCTGCACCGCCACCACCACCAGCGACGATGACGCGCGCATACAGGCTGTCGTTAACAAGGCGAATGTCTGTCGCCCCGCCCCCAGAACCACGAGAAACCTTAGAAGAATTAGAAGTCGCCGAATGCGCGGGCAAAGCGCCGCCACCATTAAAGCCCGGCGTGCCGGTCTGATTGCCTACCGTCATCTGTCCTTGTCCGCCGACGTAAACGAACACCTCCGTCTTTTCGGTCAGCGATAGCACACCCGCAGAATACCCACCCTTACCGCCAGATGTGGTTCCACTAGAACTGCTTCCATTGCCGCCCTGGGCGCCCCACACTTCGAGTTTGTACTTGCCGGGATAGAGCGTCGTCTTTTGCACACTCCCCGTGTACTCGAACACGAGGTCATTCAGGAAACGATAAATCGACAGCGTGATGTCGTTGCTCTTGAGACCGGAGTACACGCCACCGCCGCTCGCAATACCGCTGATGGTCTCCATGTTGACGACGGAGAGCAGGGCGGTTTCATCAGTCATCGTCACGGTAAACGTCTTGGGGACGTTCCAATCCGACGACGTAAATTTGACGGATTCGACGCTGAGTTTGGCGGATTTTGGATTCGTCGTCGTGAGCGCCACCGTCACATCAGACAGCGGCTCGCTGGACAAGACGGCACTCATTTCGGTCGAATACGCACCGGGATACAGTTCATACGATTTGGTCGCAAGGACCACCGACGCCGTTTCGTTATCGATGATCGTATACTCCGCCGAAACACCCGCAAGGCCATTGAAATGCGCGTCTTCGGAGGTACTGGCAAATTTGACAAAGGCCACCTGATTTCCGTCGGCCTGTTTGTCATCGACGACCTTGAGCGTGACCGTCTGTGGCTTGTTCCAATTCTCCGGCGTGAACGTCAGCGGGGCCCCTTGGGAAACCGCGAGTTCCGTGATGTCGGACGACACCGCATAGATGGTGACATCCTTTTCGGGCTGAGCCGTCAGAACGACCGTGATCGTCGCGGTCGCTCCCGAATCTTCTTTATACGATCCCCCTTCCGACTGAATGACGAGTCCTGCCACGTCGTCGTCGATCGTCACAAAAGTGAGCTTCGCCTCCGTGCCCTCAAAATGCGTATCCGCGGAACTCGTCGTGATCTTCAGGGCTGACGTGATGTCGCCATCGATAAGGGGATCGTCAACGCCTTTGACGACAAAAGTCTGCGCCTGATTCCAGGTCTCGGCGGTAAACGTGAGCGAATCCGGCGAAACCGACAATTCGGAATCATCTTCGACCGCAGCCTTCACCACGACATTGTCGGTCGGGATCGACAATAGCTGAATCCCCACCGAAATCGACGATCCGGCTTCGGTCACTCGGGCCTCTTCGGTCAACAACGTCGAAACCCCGGCCTTGTCCAAATCGAGGTTCACCCCTTTGACCGTCTGTTCAAGGCCGTTGTAGTTCCCATCATCAGAGGTCGTCACGATCTTAATCGTGTAGGCCTTGTCGCCATCGATGAGGTTGTCGGCGACGCCGACGACCGTGATCTCTTTGACATCCTTCCAACTGTCGCACGCGATGGTGAAGGCGTTTTCACTGACGACGGCTTCTTTCTCGTCGCTCACGGTGAGCGTAAAATCCACATCAGCAGAAGGCAACGTATTGAGCTTGAACGACACTTTCGCAACTTTGCCGTTATTGCCGGCTTCATCCGTGACGATTTCTTCCGGCGAGACCATGAAGCCGGCCACATCGTTGTCCTGATTGACAACCGTCACGGGAGCGATTTCGAGAGCATTGAAATTTGCATCCTCGGAGACGGTGTTTTCAAAAACGACATGATACGTCTGATTGCCATCCTGCGCTTCGTCGTCGACGCCAGTCACGGTCACCGTCTGCGGGATATTCCAGTTTTCGGGCGTAAACGTAAGACTGTCCGCAGACACCGTGCCCTCCGCCGTATTGTCCGAAGACACGCCGATGACGACATCGACCGTCGGCTTGGAACTCAACGAAACGAGGATGTCGGCCGTCGTGCCGTCTTCTCCCGTCTTAAGATCGGTCCCTTCGACGCGGATTTCTGCCGTATCGACATCCAGGTTTTTCAATCCCTCGACGACGGTCTCCAAGCCGTGAAATTCCGCGTCTTCGGACACCGTTTTGAGCGAGACTGAATAATTCTGGTCGCCATCAATGATGTCATCCCCTTGACCGGTGATCACCACATACTGCGGCTGATTCCAGTTCGTCGCATCAAAGAGGATGTTTTCACACGATGCCACCGCCTCGACATTCGGACTTTCGGTGACGACTGCGCATTCAATGCGGACATCTTCGGAGGGCGGATTGTTTAAGGTCAGCCCCACCGTAATCGATTTCCCCAATTCATCGGTTTCGGCATCCTCGACTTCAGCATGACTGAGCGCGGGGGCCTCCACAAAGGCGCATTCGCCATCTTCCTGACACACTTTGCCCTGAGCACACGGATCCTTGTCGACGCAGGCTTCGTACATACACGTGCCTTTGGCACAGACGAGGCCTTCTTCGCACTCCATGCTGAGGCATTCATTATCAATACAATCCCCGGCCACGCACGTGCGTCCATCGCCGCAGATCTTTCCAATGCAGGCGCTTTCTTCACATTCGCCCTTGACGCACTCCCAGCCTTCATCACACGTCACAGAGAGGCAGCCGTCATCAATACAATTCCCGGCATGGCACATCTGACCTTCCGGACACGCCTTTTCCTTGCCATCTTCGACGCAGGATTCTTCGATACAAGCCCCACCGACGCATACATGCCCATCGAGACATGTCACCGAAGCGCACAAATCCACGGGCACGCATTCCCCGGCATCGCAGACAAGGCCTTCCCCGCATACCTTGCCTGCACACGGATCCACCGCGACACAGCCCCCGTCCTGACACACTTGCCCGACGTCACACACGAGTTCTTCCGAACACACACGCGCTCCGTCGATGCAAACCCCTTCAATACAAACCTCACTGTCGGTACACTCCCCGCACTGAGACGCCGTCTTTCCCGCGTCATCACTGCACGAATACGCGCTGACCGCCAACGTCACAAGCGCAAGCCTAAACAGTTGCTTCTGCCGCCTCGTCTCCATATCGCACTCCGCACATGAACAAACCTGCACCCAGACCATTCCGAAAATACAAGTCTATTCCACTTTTTTATACATTCTCCACCGCTCACACAATAAAGGTGTTTGGCAAAATTCTCTTAAAAATCAACGCTTATGTGCTATCTACTTGTCATCCAGAGCCTTCACATCACAGCCTAGAACGATGACATTCATACTTTTATCACAACGCCCGATCCAAATCCACTTTCATGTTCATTCCCGTGTCACTCCGATCACCATCGCCACATCATTGAATATATTTCAACAACCTATCAATTTCTTTATGGATCCTTTTATATCTATAAATTTTATATTAAGTTTTATTCAACACCACATCTCATTCATACCTTCATTGCATCGCCATATCCTTGAAAAAAGTGCAGACTTTTTTCACTTCCATTACGACAAACTCAATACTTCGCCCCCGACTCCAACGCCTATCTCGTCTGACGCCTGGCGATCTTTCGGGACGCGGGCTATCCGCCTCCGGCGGATACGCCCCGCGCGCTCGTCTATGTGCTCGGGGACCGCGACTCGCTTCGCTCACCGCGCCCCCCTGCGCGCATACGCCTCGCGTTCGCGCTTGAACCACACACAAAAAAGCCCGCGCGTACAAACCCCATTAAAGCTCGGCGCACCGATCTGAGTGCCCACCGTCATCTGTCCCTGTCCACCGACGTAGTGGGAAGTGGGAAGTGGGAAGAAAAAGCCAAACACGAAAAGCCCTCACCAATCCCCACCAAAGACCTAAGCCAAACACGAAAAGCCCTCACCAATCCCCACCA
>CAMCLY010000163.1 GCA_945875805.1 uncultured Myxococcales bacterium
AAAAAACTATCGTAAAGAATACTGGTATGGAATGCGGACTTTGCGGGAAGTGGCTGTGATGCCTTGGGGAAATGGCGGAACGGGGGCTGAGGAACGGGCGGAGTTGAGTGCGGCCTGATCGAGCAAGTCGCTACCCGAAGAGGTTTCGATTTGTGCGTTGAGAAGGGTTCCGTCGCGACGGATTTCTACGAGGATCCAGACAGTTCCGGTGAGTTTGAGGCGGCGCGCCATTTCGGGGTATAGGCGTTTTTTTTTGAAATGGGCGGAGAGGGTGGCGGTATAGGCGCGCCAGATGGCCGCGTCTTGAGATTCTGACGCGGACCCCGGCGTGTTTCCGGATGGGGCGGTGGAAGTCGGCGTGTTTCCGGATGGGGCGGTGGACCCCGGCGTGTTTCCGGATGGGGCGGTGGAAGCCGACGTGTTTCCGGATGGGGCAGTGGAAGCCGACGTGTTTCCGGATGGGGCGGTGGAAGCCGGAGGTTCGCTGGAGGGGGATGCGTCGGAGGATGGAGGAACGGGCATGTGGGTGTGTTCTAAGGTCGAGACATCCTTGACCGGCGTGGGTGTGACAGGCACGTTTGGAGGCGTGGGAGTGGCTGAAACGTCCATGATGGGATCGACGTCAGGGGTTTGGGGCATTTCGTGTGTGACGAATGGATCGTCGTCGGGGGAAATGCTTTCAAATTGGGGATCCGCATCGGAGGTTGTGTGTCCGTCCAAAATAGCGATGGGGATGCCGCTATTCCATAACTTTTGCGAAGTCTGTGTTGACGAGGATGGGGGGATGAAGGGGGGAGTCCAGTCACACCACGCCATGATTCCGAAGATTGCACCATGGATGAGAAGGCTGGCCGGAATATAGCGCGTCCATGGCGTGATTATTGGCGTTTCTGCCATTGGAGGTATTCCCAGGTGCGGATGAGGTACTGGACGTCCGGGTCGGACATGGGGTTAGGGATGTGGGCTTCGCGTCGTGTACCTGGTTTTAAGTCCACGTTGGGATTGACGCGTGCATCGATGGGGGTGTTTCCGTGATCGGTCATTTGCAAGGCGGTGGTTTCTTGGTCAAACGAGGCGAAGGGGTTTTCGCGCGAGGCGGAGTGGGTGGCGAATTCGTAGGTCACGCGGCGTCCATCGTCGTATCGGTGTGAAATGGCTGTGGGAACGGTGGTGGCCCCAATAAACTGCAGGACTGGGGGCGTGGGTTTTGGCCACCAAGAGGCGCGCGAATCCTGGGCCAGAAAATCCTCGTGGATGAACCGCCGTATGTCGACGTGTGAGAGGTGTGCCGGGACGGGGGAATGTGCGCCGCGCACGGCCATCACGCAATGGGTCATGATATCGCTGATGGCAATGCCGTGTCCGAGGAGGTATCCGTCGTCAAAGAGGGATTCCCCGTGATCGCTGACGAACAGAATGAGGGAATTGTCGAGCATGTCTCGGTCTTTGAGGGCGTGCAGGAGTCGTCCTGCCGCCATGTCGAGGTGGTGGACCTGATTTGCGTAGGTATGCCAGAGTCTGGGGCGTGTTTCGGCCGTAATTTCGGATCTGTGGATGGGGCGATCGTCGAGGATATTGTCGTTGTCCTGTTGATAGGGAAAATGTGGATCCTGATAGAACACGTACATAAAAAGCGGAGTGGACGTGTCGTATTCGGCGAGGAACTGTTCGACGTCGTTCATGAGATGTTTGGCGGGCACGGTGCCATACCGACTTGCACCGGAGGAGACGCTGCGAGGGTCGACGACGGTGTCTCCGGCTCTGTTCCAGCCTAGGCTTTCGTCGAAGCCCTCGTCGAGCAAATCTTCGCCGCTGAACGAAGCGGTGTGGTAGCCCAGAGCCTTGAAGTCGTCGACGAGGGTGTGGCCGGGGTCGAAATAACTTCCCCAGAAAGTCTGAGTGACGCTGTTTCGGGTAAAGCCGCGCGTGGCGAATGCGCCGTCGACGCGCACTGCGCCGAGTTCATCGATAAAACGCGTGAGTTCGGGCATGACGGGGTGTCCGTCGATGCGCGCGTCGAGCATGTCGTATCGCACGGACTCCATGATGACGATGATGACGTGGCGCCGGTCGAGATACGACATTGAACCGCCCGTTCCCATGGTGTCGATGCGCTGACGCGTGGAGGCGGGGAGCGCGTCGAGCGTCAGATCACCCAGGAGTTGGTCTTGATCGATGCCGTCGTTGGGGATATCGATGGCGTGTGGGTGAATGGTTTCGTCGAACGGGGCGTCGTCTGGCGGGAGATCGAACACGCCATAGCCATCGCCATCGACGTCGGATCCTTTTTTAATCAGAAACTGGATGGTTGCGCCGAACAGGGTTTCACTGGCCAAAAGATCGCGCGTTCCGGGAAAGCTCGGTGCCAGGATGCTCATAAAGAGAAAACCGAGAATGGTGCAGAGGCAGACGCCTCCTGTGAGGATGCCGTGAGGAATATGTTCGCACCATCCCATTTTGCGTTTTGGGTTCAGGAACCATCTGAAGAAAAACCAGCTGGCCACGGAGATGGCGGCGATGCCTCCGACGGCGAGCAGAATGACGTCGCCGTACCACTGAAATGCTTGCTCGATCATGCGCCAGACGCCGCCAACGCCGGTGGCAAAATCGAAAAAGTTGAATGCGTTACCAAGGATTTCAGCGACCTTGTGTCGAAAAAACAAGTCGGCGGCCACGAGGATGACCCAGGATGTGGCGCACCATCGCAACATCGTCGTTTGGTGCCGTTTGCGAAAAAACAGGCGGAACATGCCGACCCAGAGGCCGCAAAATGCCGCGGAAAAGACCGCCAGAGTGGTGATAAACCCGAGGCGTTCCCAGAATCCGGTATATTTGATGTTGGTCAGCCATCCCATGCCTCCAAAGATGGCGAGTCGGGATTGAAGACTTATCGTTTCGACGGTGAGGGTAAAGATCCAGAGTAAGAAAAAAAGGCGAGCGGTCATGAGTGAGAAGTTGAGAAGGAACGTGGGTCAAAGAGTCCGGGAGAGAGGTGTGGGATGTCTTGATGGTGTCAACGCTGAAGCCCGTGTGAACGTGGTCCTTTAGAAAAAGAGGCGCGGCGTATTGAACGCCAGTGAAATAGCCGCGCGCGGCGAGGCGTATCGAGCCCGAAGGGCGAGATAGCCGCCGCCACGGAAAGGGCCTGGCCTTTGGAGTGTGAACTTGCAGGTTTTTGGAGGGCGCATGGGGGAGCGCTAACTGGGATTGTGTTTTTTGTGGGCGTCGTGCTTTTGGAGGCGCGAGAGGGTTTGGTTGAGTTTGTGTTCGACGCCGTGATGGGTGTTGTCGATGACGTATTCGAGGACGGCGAGGATGTCGGTGAGGGAGCGACGGACGCCGCAACGGGCCATTTCGTGGACCATGTCGACGGCGTAGTGCATGAGGCTGAAGGGGTCGAGTTCGAAGGCGTGGGTGGCCGAACGGAATTCCTCCATGGCCATGGTGAAGGTGCCGAGATTGCGCAGGATGCTGGGTTCGATGAGGGGGGCGAAGTGCATGACGGCCATGCGCAGGGTTTTGGCCTCTTCGCGGATGTGTTCGAGGGGATGGGTTTCGACCTGTTCTGTGCCTGTGAAACGGATTTCACAGCGGGAGAGGTTGCTGGCGAGATCTTTTTCGTCGAGGGCCTGATCGACGTAGAGGTTGACGACGAGGTTTGGGGTACGCGTGCCCCAGAGGCCGAGGAGGAGGAAGTCGCGGGTGAAGTTGCGCGGGCGCAGGTCGGGGACGTGTTCGGTGTCGAGCATGTGCCGCAGGGTGAGGGTGAAGAAGACGACGAGTTTTTCGGAAATTTCGGGGAACGTGCGCATGTAGCTTGCGTGTTCGAGCTGTGTCATCTGGGACAGATCGAAGGTGTCGAGGAGGCGTTCGCCCTGGCGAGGTTGGGGGATGCCGAGATCCTGGAGGAGGAAGAGCGTGCAGGGGATGCGAGTGTAGAGCTGGATTCCGTCGTCGCATGGGACGCCGCCCTCGCGGTCGTAGCGTTCGAGGAGGTCGGCCAGGACGGCAAAGAAGCGTTCGCGGGAGGCGTCCGACAGTCCATCCAGAAACGTGTGGGTCAGTTCGAGGGCCTCGAAATGCGCCCGCATGTTGTAGTTTCGTCGCAGCCTCGTTTCCTCGCCCAGCAGTTCGCGGTTCAGGGTGTTCTGGAGGGAGTGTCCAAGAAACTCGAAGTGCGTTGAGGGGCCGAGGCTGCCCTGGGATTCGAGGTCAAAGTCGGGGTAGTCGTGATGGATGTCGAGGATCCAGCGCGCGAGTTCGACAAAACGCCCGGCGAGGTGGGAAATTATGTCGGGGGATTCGGCGCGGAGGGCGTCTTCGAGCATGAGGGCAAAGGCGGATTCGACGCGCGCGTTGTGTGCTTGCATCGCGTGGATGTCGACCTCGTCGAGTTCGGGATCGTAAGCGTAGTAGACGATTTGCGGGGTGTTAAAGTCAGTCTGTCCGTGGAGGTCAAACGCCGACTGAATGAGTTCGCGGGCGCGCTGCCAGTCAAACCACGGGTGGCGCGATCCCAGAAGCCACCGGATCGAATCGCGCACGCCAATCGTCGCACGGCGGTTAAAAAATTCGGAACATTTTTCGACGAATTCCGGGCTCATGGGGTGCTGTCGGAAATACTTCTGAAAGTCGATGAGGGTTTCGGCGTCGTGCATGTCGAACGGGAAATAGCGGTCGCGCGAAAGGATGTCGAAAATGGCGCGATTGGCCATAAACGGCGCGCGAATGTCGCGGAAAATCGTCCCGAGCTCCGGCAGGGTGTCGTCGTGCGTCAGGGCCGAGACGAGGCGCGCCACGGGGCAGGCAAAACATTGCGCGTCAAAGTCGCCATAGCCGAAATAAGCCACCTCGCGCGCCGATTCGTATGCCGACCGCATGGCGCTTTGGCGGGTGGGGAAGAACTGCACGCCCATGGCCCCCATCCCCTCGGCGATGCTCTGGCGATCAAAACGGCGTTCAAAGCCGCGCACGTCGAGCGTCAGTGGATCCATGCGAAGGACAGACATGCCGAGCCGTGTGGCGATAAAATGCACGAGATCCTGAGGCACCTCGCCGAGCGCCCCGAGGTGGCGCCGCAACTGTTCTTCGTCAAAACGGTATCGGCGCCAACGGATGTCTTCATCCGACACATGTGCGGAGCGAAACATCGCCCTGAGGACCGAACGCTCTATGATTTCTCTCTCTGGCATCTCCATCTCCTGTCTTAAAATCCCCCGGCCGTTGCGCCTCTTATCATGGGACAGCCGTCTAAAAAATCAAAATACCATTGCAGTTTCTGCGAGGGATCCTATAGCTATCGCCCGCGCACCATGCGCAATGGAACAAAAGGCTTTAACCAAGGAAATATCATGCAAATATCTGCAAACGTGCAAAACGCACAGAATGAAGACCTCTTTATGATCAAAAGCACCGATGTCGACGATCCCTATGAAGACGAATACGACGAGGAAGACGACCTCGAGGATGAGGATGACGAGGATTTTGACTTCGACGACGAAGACGACGAAGACGAAGACGATGATCTCGACGACGATGACTTTTATGGATTCGGCAGGTATGACGACGAGGATGAGGACGACGACGAGGATGAGGACGGCGAGGACGACGACGCGGAGGACGACGACGGTTTTTTGGACGAGTACGAGGATGTCGAGGATTTCAGCGATTACGACGAAGACTTTTTGGACGACGACGAATACGATGAATACGATGATGAGGAATGACGTGAGGGGATGACGTTTTCATCGGGGTGAGGCCGGGGCCCGGCTATTTCGGGCCTGGGGCCCTCCATACGCCGGAGCCTGCGCGGCTATCCGGGGCCGTTGGCGCCCGGATACGCCGCGCTTTTATTTTGCACAACAGGGTAAAGGCGCGTTATATCGCCCGCGGCATCAATGTTTCCGTACCACCTATATATAAAATGGTTGCGGTACGGAAAATTTTCTTTTTGGCAACAGTGCATTTACAGGGAGATAATGTATGCGGAAATCAAAATGGATCATCACGGCCTCGTTGGCTGGGGCTTTATTGTTGACGAGTTGTAACGGCAAGACGGGGGGGGGCGGGGCGCCGGCAGGTGCCGCACCGGCGGCTGTGGATCCTGCTGCACCGGCGGCTGTGGATCCTGCTGCACCGGCGGCTGTGGATCCTGTTGCACCGGCGGCTGTGGATCCTGCGGCACCGGCGGCACCGGCGGCCGGCACTCCGGAGAACGCCGTTCCGCTTCAGGCTCAGGTGCCGCCGTCCAAAGACGAGGCCCCGCTTCCGCCGGTCCCCCCTGAGGCTCAGGCCGCCGTCGATTCTCTGCTCGATGTCCTGGGGGCCATTGCCGGTGCCGCCAAAAAAGAGACGTGTGCCGAAGTGCTTTCGGAACTCAATGCCCTGAAAAATGACGAGATCAAAGCCAAGGTGCTCAAAGCCAAGATTCTCGATTCATACCCGCCCGATGTTCAGAACGCCATCAATCAGGCCAACCATGCGCGCCTTATCGGGATCGTCTTTGAGATGAATGCCCTGCAGAAATGTCTCAACGAACCGAATTATGAAGAGATCGATCAGGCAATCAAAGACATTCTGGCGCCGATTGCGCCGGAAGATCCCTATGCGGCGGCACCTGCGCCTGCGGCGGCGCCTGCACCTGCGGCGGCACCTGCACCTGCGGCGGCGCCTGCACCTGTGGCGGCACCTGCACCTGCGGCGGCGCCTGCGCCTGCACCTGCGGCGGCACCTGCACCTGCGGCGGCACCCG
>CAMCLY010000164.1 GCA_945875805.1 uncultured Myxococcales bacterium
TTTTGTGAAGCATGCTCCCCTCTCCCCATGGGAGAGGGGCCGGGGGTGAGGTCGGAGCACATGATTTTGCGCGTCGTATGGAGGCCCGTGAGGGGCGACATAGACGCGCGGGCGGTGCGTATGGAGGCCCGTGAGGGGCGACATAGCACGCCGCCCCCAAAGCGCCGTGTTTAGAAAGCGATCTGACGCGGCGCGCGTGGGAACGGGATGACATCGCGAATGTTGTCGAGTCCGGTGGCGTACATCATGGCGCGTTCAAAGCCCAGGCCGAATCCGGCGTGAGGCACGGTGCCATAGCGGCGCAAATCGCGGTACCAGCTGTAGGATTCTTTGTCGAGTTTGAGTTCGTCGAGGCGCTGATCGAAGCGATCGAGGCGCTCTTCGCGCTGGCTTCCGCCAATCATCTCGCCGATGCCCGGAACGAGGACGTCCATGGCGGCCACGGTCTTGTTGTCGTCGTTCATGCGCATGTAGAAGGCTTTGATTTCTTTGGGATAATCGATGACCGCGACGGGGCCGCCCACGATTTTTTCGGTGAGCGCGCGCTCGTGTTCCGTTTGCATGTCCATGCCCCAAAAGACGTCGAAGTCGAATTTTTGGCCGGATTTGGCGAGTTTTTCGACGGCTTCGGTGTAGGTCATGATGGTGAGTTTGGAGTTGACGAGGGATTCGAGGCGTTTGACGCATTCTTTGTCCACAAATTGCGCAAAGAAGGCCATGTCGTCCTGGCGTTTGTCGAGGACGGCTTTGAAGATGTGCTGGAGAAAATCCCAGGCGAGTTTGGCGTCGTCGTGCAGATCTGCAAAGGCAATTTCGGGCTCGACCATCCAAAATTCGGAAAGATGGCGGCGCGTGTTGGAATTTTCGGCTCTGAACGTGGGGCCGAACGTGTACACACGGGTCAGGGCGGTGGCATAGGTTTCGACGTTGAGCTGGCCGGAGACAGTCAGATGCGCCGGTCGTCCGAAGAAATCTTGCGAATAGTCCACCGAACCGTCCGGACATCTCGGGATGTTTGCAAAATCGAGCGTGGAGACTTTGAACATGTCGCCCGCGCCCTCGCAGTCACTTCCTGTGATGAGCGGCGTGTGAATCCAGTAAAATTGACGCGCATTAAAGAACTCGTGTACGGCCATCGAAAGACAGTGGCGAACGCGAGTGACGGCGCCAAAAAGCTGGGTGCGCGGGCGCAGATGCGCCACTTCGCGCAAAAACTCTCGCGTGTGCGGTTTGGGCTGGATTGGATAGGAGTTGGGGTCTTCCACCCAGCCCAGCACGTCGATGGACGTGGCCACCACTTCGACGGCCTGGTTTTTCCCCTGCGATGCCACCAGTTTGCCCACGACGCGAATCGCGCATCCCGACGTCAGGTTGAGAACCTCTGTGGTGTAGTTGGGCAGATCCGATTGCGCGACGACCTGCATCGTCGCAAAACACGTCCCGTCCGAAACCGCAATAAAAGATAATCCGGCTTTGGAGTCGCGACGCGTGCGAACCCAGCCTTCGATAATCACTTCTGAATCCAGGGCGACTTTGCCCGCCTGGAGATCCTTGATCATATTTTGTCCAGACATATTTGCTCCACGTTCCACAGCCCGAAATGGGCCAAAAATCCGCGCCGATCTAGCACAACGAGTTTTTTTTTGTGTTTTTTGTGGGGGGCGTAAGGCTTGAGGCGTTGTGGAAATGGAGTCTTTTTGTGGGCTTGAGTGGGGCTTTTTTATTTTCCTATCCTCTGAACGCCTGACGCTTCCCCCCCCCCCGCGCCGACGTGCATGAGTACGCATAAAAAATGTCACACTTCTGTGTACAGGGCATCATCAGACTGAAGGCCGAAGCCGATACGGGCGAGTGGACGAGGAGAATGACCATGAAAAACGTGGGTGTCTGGATGAAGCATGGGGTGGGGATGATGTGCGTGGTGGGGCTGACGGGGTTGGGGTGTCTGGCAGGATGTACAGACAATGACGCCATTGTGGAGACGATGTGTTTGTGCAAGGATGTGTCGCCGCGCGCGGCAGAGGTGAAAGTGGTGGAGGTGAAGCGTCAGGAATGCGTTCCGTCGTGGACCTCGCGCTACCTCGACACTTCCGAAAGGGGGCGCACGAAGACACAGGTTGCACTGGCCGAATCCAACCCGCCGCCGCGAGAGACGGACGAAACGGGGCGTAAGGCTTCTGGCCGCAAAAAAGAAGAAAGCGCACGGGAGGCGGGGTGTGTCGATATCAATACGGCGGATGTCGATGCTCTGATGACGTTGCCGGGGATAGGTAAGACGCGGGCACAGGCCATTGTGGAGGCGCGCAAGCGCAGGCCGTTTTCGTCCCCGCGGGCGATCACGAGAGTCAAGGGTATTAGTGAAAAATCGTATAAAAAGATGAAGGAAAAGGTGTGTCCTGTGCCATGAGGGGTGGTGTAGAGAACGGGGGGCAACTTGAAGTAAACCGCTTTGGAGGAATGGCAGAAAGCTAACTCGTTTTGAATACAGAAAATGAGGTCATAGACTGAGCTAAATACATAAAGTAAGAAAAAATGGTGAATTTGCGCTTCAAATGGACAGGAAATCGGAAAGCGACCACGACGGGCGTCTGGGGGCGAATATCTGTACTCGCGCTGAGTTTGGTTTGCGTGGTGGCGTGTCAGCAGGCGACGCGGGAGGTCCCGGCGCAGGAGGACGCTGTGACGACTCAGGCGGTATCCTCTGCCGAACACAAAGTGGAGGCGCCCGTACACGAGGTGCCCGCCGGTGAGGGGGTGTTTGCGCGAAGTCCTGCCGCTGGAAAAAGCGGCGAGGACAGGACGCAGAAGTTCGCGGCCATCAAAACGGGGCGTAAAAATCTGTTGTTGGCGACCAACGCGGAACGCGGTTTTGGATTCGCGTTTCCGACGGGGACGGTGATTCCTGGAAATGTGCGGGATTTTACGCTCAAGCTGGACGGGGTTCGTCCTGAATTTCTGCAGATAACGCAGTATCGCGGGGTGGCGGCCCCGACGCCCCATCCGCTCGATCCTCCGGACGACACGAACACGGCGTGGATTCCGACGCGCGCGATACCCATTGACGTGCAGGAATACGAAGACTTCATCGACATCCATCTCGAAGCACCGCTTCAGCCGGGGTTCTATGTGCTTCACGACGACTCGCTGATGCGCGCGAGGCACAATGAGGATGTGACGTTTTATCATCCGTTCCGGGTGATGGCGTCGGGCAGCGTGTCCCCCTGGGATGTGGATTCGGAGCGGTGTTTTGCGGACCTTGTGCCGCGTCTTTCAGGGGGAAAAGCGCTCTCGCGCGAAGTTCGGGAGCGGCTTCAGGCATGCGCGACGGCTCAGCGCCTCTCATGGAAACTCCACCTCGACGACCGCACCGATCATAGCGCGATGCGGATGCTCTATCTTGCGCGGTTTCTTGCCCCCGACGATGCCGTCGTCCAACGTCAGCTGAACGCGGCGACGACGAAGCCCCAAAACGAAATCGAGTTGGAAATTTATCGCGTGGCTCAGGAGGATCAGATCGAGCGCCTTGACGCGATATATGCGCAACTTCAGGGAGGAGGCGAGCCCGACGAGGCAACGATGCGCGCGGCGGTGCGCTTTATCCGTCCCGAATCGCAGGATGTCGGCTTGCGTTCTCTCTTGTGGATCCCGTTTTGGCGCGTCGCCCCAGGAGACGAGGCGCTAGGCCGTCTTTTTGATGCGGTGGTCGAAGGGCGTGACTGGAGGGCGGAACTCGTCGAATGGCTGGGGGCATTGCAGGTGCGTGATCTCACCGAAACCGTGCAGTCAAATCGCAAATTGTCCGAATGGTACAAGGAATATGCGCCGCAGATTCCCAAACGGTTTGTGCATCGTGCCAATGCGCTTGTGCCTCGCGAGCCGTCCGGCCGCGTCGCGGTTGGGCCGGCGCGTTTTGAGGGCGTGTCCGACGCCGAAATTCCCTCTTGGAATGCCGCGCTGTCGCACCTTCGCGAAGCGGTGTTGGCGTGTGCGCGCGAAGCGCAGTTGCCGCGAGGGGCGACGTTTGTCCTCGACCTTCCGCTCAACGGACCGCAACTCCAGGGGGTGACGCGCGGGGTGATCAAGGATCCCGTCGATACGGAGCGCGTCGTTCCGGCCATCACTCCGGCCGCGGTGGCGTGCATTCTGGCGACCAAATTTCCGTCCATGCCGTCGCTGGAGACGACCCAGCGAGTCAAGGTGGCGTTGACGTTTGATGAAGAAAACACACGATAAATCAAAGGGGATGGCGCGGGGTTTGGGGTGGGGGCCTTGCGAGGCTACGGCCCCCTTTTGCGCGGCTATTCTGCCCGGGGGGCAGAATACGCCGCGCGGCGTCGGCTATTTCGTGCCGAAATACGCCGCCGCCATTCCTTTTTTATGTCTCATGTTTGACGAGATATGGTAGGATAATAAAGATTTTCGCGCATTTGCGCCCAAAACGACACGCAAGGAGGAAAGACATGCGTACAAAGGAAGACGTTGAACGATATCTGATCAATCTGGACACACCATACGAAGTGTTAGGCGATGGAATCTATCGTCTGAACGACGATCTGCCCGACATCGATGATATTATCGTGATGGTTTCGGATCCTCTTGTGATCTTCAGCGTCCGACTGATGAAAGTTCCCGGCAAGAACACCGAGGCATTTTATAAAAAACTCCTTGAACTCAATGCGACCGAACTGGTGGCAGGTGCGTATGGTCTTGACGGGGACGATGTCGTCATCACGGACACGCTCCAACTTGAAAATCTGGATGAGAACGAATTTGTGGCTTCGGTCGAATCGCTCGCGATGGCGATTCACGAGCATTATTCCATTCTTCAACAACTGGCCAAAGATTAATCCCGTTTTGTCGGTAAAATAGGAGGATCGATTATGGGAATTTTTTCGCGCATCTCCACGCTGTTTAAAGCAGAAGCGAACGCCGCCATCGACAAGATGGAAGACCCCGAGAAAGTCTTAAATCAAACGATTCGCGACATGCAGGCTCAACTGACCGAAGCCAAGACCAAGGTCGCCGAGAGCATTGCTTTTGAGAAACGTCTCAAGATGCAGTACGACAAAGCCATCGCGAACGCCCAGGAATGGGAACAGAAAGCGATGATGGCCGTCAATGCCGGTCGTGACGATTTGGCGACCGAGGCCCTCGGTCGTCAGCAGGAAGCCCAGAAAGAGGCCGACGCCCTCCATGCTCAGTGGGAACAGCAAAAGGCGGGTTGCGACAAGATCAAGGCCAAGCTCAAATCGATGAACGACAAGATCGAGGAAGCCAAACGCAAAAAATCGCTTCTCGTCGCCCAGGCCAAACGTGCCGAAGCCAGCAAAACGATTCACCAGACCCTCGCCGGCATCGACGAAGGCGGCGCGTTTGACACCTTCTCCCGCATGGAAGAAAAAGTTCAGACCCTCGAGGCTCAGGCCCAGGCCAGCGAAGATCTCGCGGTGGATCTTTCGACGGGCGATTCCCTCGAAAAGGAAATCCGTGAACTCAAACCCGTGGCCAATTCGGACGCCCTGGCTGCCCTCAAAGCCAAGATGGGCAAAGCCCCTGCCGCGCCGGCTCCTGCGGTCGGGCACTCCTACGATACCCAGTACAAGAAAGGCTCGACGTCCATCGCCAACGCCACGAGCTGGGATGACCTGTAGTCGTCATCTCGTCTCAAGCGTCTAAACGGCCGACGCCAAGCGTCGGCCGTTTCCATTTGAACGTCGTTTTTTGCGCGCCGCAGCATCCTTTGCCCACCATTAAACAGGAGCTTCTTGTGGAACACTCAAACGCAGAACTCTGCAACGCCATTCGTCAGTCGGCCAGTTTTATCCCCACGCTCAAAAGTGAAATCGGACGCGTCATCATTGGGCAGAAACACATGGTGAATGCGGCGATGATCGCCTTGCTGACGGGAGGGCATATATTGTTAGAAGGCGTCCCGGGTCTGGCCAAAACCCTCCTTTGTAACACGCTGGCGCGCGTCATCGATTGTCAGTTCAAACGCATTCAGTTTACGCCGGATTTGCTTCCCGCCGATCTCATCGGGTCTCTGGCTTACCGTCAGGACAACGGAACCTTCTACGCCAAAAAAGGCCCCATCTTTGCCAACCTGATTTTGGCCGACGAAATCAACCGTGCCCCCGCCAAGGTTCAGTCCGCCCTCCTTGAAGCGATGCAGGAACAGCAGGTGACGATCGGCGACACGACGTACCCTTTGCCAAGGCCGTTTCTCGTCGTGGCGACGCAAAATCCCGTCGATCAGGAAGGCACCTATCCTCTCCCCGAGGCCCAAATCGACCGCTTTATGCTCAAAATCGTCGTCGATTACCCCTCGCTGGAGGAAGAAAAAGGCATCCTGTCTCGCATGACGTCCTCGCACAGATACCAGGTGTCTCCCATCGTCACGGCGTCCAATATTCTGGCCGCTTCCGCGCTCGTCAATGAAATCTATATTGACGAACGCATCCAGACTTACATCGTCAATCTCGTGTATGCGACGCGCCATGCCGAACAATACGGACTGCCCAAAGTCGCCTCGTGCATAGCACGAGGCGCAAGTCCCCGGGCCACCCTTGCGCTGGCCAATGCCGCCCGCGCCATGGCATTCATGGATATGCGCGATTATGTCACCCCCGAAGATATTCAGAGCCTCGCCATCGACGTTTTGCAACACCGCATCTCACTGACGTACGAAGCCGAGGTGGATCACATCCATTCC
>CAMCLY010000165.1 GCA_945875805.1 uncultured Myxococcales bacterium
AAACAGGACGCGAAAGGCAAACAGGACGCGAAAGGCAAACAGGACGCGAAAGGCAAACAGGACGCGAAAGGCAGGGGTGCATTCGGACAGGTCGGGGGAGGGCATGACGCCCGGGAAATCGTGCCAAACCGCATTGCGTGGCTCATTCGCGCCACCAGTCACGCGCACGAAACGATGAAAAAACGCGGGCTGGAAGCGATCGACGTGCGGTTTTCGGACACCAACGGCGACGGCACGCTTGAACTCGTCACGCTGGCTTCGCACGCGATCCAGGGGAAGCGTTTTTTTGTGCTTAGCGTGCTGGATTTTGACGACGCGCTCAGGCCGATTTTGCGGTTTGAACGGCGCACGCCCGCCCCGCGCATCGATCCGGCCCACTACAGGCCAGAAATTGCCGCGCTCGCGCGAGGGTTTGAGTCCTGCGAATCGTGGTCGATCGCCTCGTGGACGTTGCGAGAATGCCACCATCTGACGTTCGACGAGACCTGGGCGCCTCGCGTTTCGGCCTACACCGTGACGACGCGCGAACCGCGTTCGCACGCCTCGCAGACCAACGCGTTTGATTTTGACGCCCGCGAAGCCATGCGCGCCTATTCACAGCTCCCTGAAGGCGCCTTCATGCCCGCCATTCAGCGACAGGCGCGGTATGCCCTGATCGTGGCCCCCCAGGACGACACCCTGCCCGGACTGACCGCGCTCGACACCCCCTATCTCGCCGAGTTCAGACCCAATCACGAACCCATCGCCTATCAGGTGCGATGGAACGACGCCGGGCTCTATCTCTCGCTCAACCTGCGCGATGCCGACCCCGTCGTGCCCCAGGCGTGCAGCGACCCCATGGACATCCAGTTTCACGATCACGTCGAAATCTGGCTCGACCTCAATCCCGCCCTTCAGATTCAGCGCGACGCCCCACAGTCCTGGCTGGCCGACTACGAATCGGCCTACCGCGCGATGCCGTTCAGACACGACATCGATGCCGACGTCATGGCCTTTGCCGTCACCCCAAACGCCTGCCTCGTGCCCATCACGCCCACCCGTCAGAACTGGCGCGTCCTCCCGCAGACGCAGGCCGCCCTGACGCAGGACGGATACCGCGTCGACATCTTCCTCCCCGCCGAGCTTTTCAACACGCGCCTCATGTCCCAGCTCGCCAACGCCCTCGGAATCGGCTTCACCGCTCGACAGCACGACGTCCACGCCGACGCCTCGTTTTCGGATCAGGCCACGAGCGACTGGACCTGGCCCGATCCCTTCACGTTCGGACAAATCTGGCTCCTTCCCGACAGCGCATCCCCAAACCCTCCGTTCCCCCTGCAATGGGACGCCTGGTTTTCGGGACGTTGACGGGACGCGGGCTATCGGCCCGTGGCCGATACGCCCAGCGCCGCGCGGCTATGGGCGCGTTGCGCGCATACGCCGCGCGTTCCCCTTTTAAAAATTCCACACAAAGCGAAACCGCGCGTACTTGCGCATCTGTCTGAACATTTCGTCACGCGGGTAAAACCAAAAATACCGTTGCGAAAAGCGCAACGCATTCAACGGACGCTGATCCCACTGCGCGTGCACTTCCTGCCACGCCATCGGATTCTCAAGCACGTATTCGTCGAGATAGGGAGAGGTCAGCGTCAAATAGGGACGCCGTTGCATGCGGTGGTTGCGGTACACTTTGATAAGCGCCGCCGCCAGGCGGTGGCGCGGCGGAAACGCATACGTCGGACTACTGACAGATATGCCTAGCATCCGAGGGGGGCGAGAACTGAAAGGAGGAATCTTCGAGCGCACCGTTGATTTCGGGGGATCTGAAGGTGATGCGGTTGAAGTTGCCCATGGCGTCATAAATCGTCGCCCGATATACCTTGGCCGTGGGCATGAGCAGTTCAAACGCGATCTTGTCAAACGCCATCGACGGTTTCACCGGCGTGAGGAGCAGCTGCACCTGATCGCCCGAAATCTTGCCCAGCTTGACCGAAAATTCGTCTTCAAGACGGCCCGTGCCGGTCAAAAAACTCAGCGCCGTCGGCAACTGCGACGCCTTGAGATTCTGCTTGCAGTACTGACGGTATTCGGGTTCCCATGACCAAAACGACTCGCCGTCGCTGATGAGGAACCGAGACTCGGGTTTTTCGTAGTCCCAGCGCATGAGGCCGGGTTTTTTGAACCACACGACGCCCGCCGAACTCTTCTTGACGCCGTCGACGGTTTCATACTCCTGCTCAAAGGCGGCGGAATACGTTTTCGCCTTGTCGTAATACGCCTGCACGGCATCGACGTACTGACGGGCGTCGTCGGCCACGACGCCCTTGGACGGCGCCGACTGGGCGCGTTGGGCGGCATCCATGGCGGCCTGTTTGACCGAATCGTCAAACATCTCCAGCGCCATGTCCGAAATGCGGCGATACGTTTTGGACGACGACGAATCGGTCGGCGGCTGCGCGGACGGTGCGGCCGGGACTTGAGGTTCCTCGGCAAACGCCGTGCTCAGGCATAACGAGCTGGCCAGCCACAATGTCACGGCTAAAATCTTGGGTTGATGGCTCATAAAAAACTCCCCTGAATGGCTGCTGGTCAAAGATGGGAAAACCCCATGACGTCGCTCGGACTGTCACCATGGGGAATCCCGGGCATTTTATGCCAACTCGGCACTTTTTGTCCGCCTATAAAATGGATGCCAAAGGCATTTCTATTCAGAATTTCGCATTCCTCGCCATACAGATCACGTTATTTTTTGTCGCAAGTGGACATCAACCCCAGTAGAACTGGGCACTTTTGTGACATGATGTCACGGTATCGTGTCCCGTGTTTCGAGTTCTTCATCACCGAATGGCCAAAAGTCAAAGGAGTGGGCTGTGCTTTTATCCCAGAAATTACGCGTCGTATTTGATTACGCGATGATCACGCTTGGCAGTCTGATCGCCGCCATTGGTCTTGGACTGTTTAATGTCGAAGCGGATGTCGTCCCGGGAGGGGTTACGGGTATCGCCATGACGATCAACTTCCTGTTTCCACAACTGACCGTGGGGTTGCTTATCATTCTGCTCAACATCCCGCTGTTTTTGTGGGGAATCTGGGAACTCGGCAAGGCCTTTGGGGTGAGAACCCTCTACGGGTTCGTCAGCAATGCCTTTTTTATCGACCTGATCCGCGGCGACATCCCCGTGCTGAACTCGTTTCGGTTCCAAGAGACGGCGGCCATTCAGGCGCTCCTCGAACACGATTTTTTCTTTTTCATGTTTGTGGGCAGCATCTTCATCGGGATTGGCCTTGGACTCGTCTTCAAATTCAAAGGCACCACGGCGGGCACCGAAATCGTCTGTGCCATCATTAAAAAACGGTTCGGCATATCCCCCGGCGTTTCGATGATGGCCGTCGACTTCTTCGTCATTGCGGCCGCCACCGTCGTCCTGGCCATGCGAGATTCAGGCGACAAGCCCGCCATGGCCCTCGCCTTCTACGCCCTGTTCTCGCTCTACCTGTCGAGCTGGCTCATCGATCGCGTCGTGTACGGCTTCGACTACGCCAAAAACGTCATGATCTTCAGCAACAAAAATGCAGAGATCTCGGACTACATCATCAAACATCTCGATCGCGGCGTGACCTCCTTCTATGCGCGCGGCATGTATACCGGCATCGACAAGGAAGTCCTCATGACGATTGTGAGCCCGAGCGACGCGCGCGATCTGGCTCCCCATATCCGGGCCATTGATCCCAACGCCTTCCTCATCGTCTCCAACGTCCACGAAGTCCTGGGCGAGGGATTCCGTTCGAGAGAAGATGTAGACCTGAAGTTCGTCAAAACAATGCAGAAACGCGAGGCCGCCGAGGCCGCCGCCAAAGCCGCGCAAGAAGCCATTCGCGCCGAAATGGCCGCCAAGGCGGCCGACGTCAGGGCCACCCACGCCCGCGCGTTTGCCAACGATTACGGCACGGTTCACCACGTAGAAACCGCACACGCCGACGCACAGACCGCCGAAGATGCCGCACGTGAGGCGCACGATCTCGCACAAAAGGCCCGCGCGCACGCCATCGAACTCGAAGAAGTCGCTTCCAGCATCGAGGCATGCGTCTCCCTCGACGCCGATCCCATCCCCTCGCGTGATGACCATGAAAAACAACAGTGACAATCCCCAAAAAAGAGACGAATGCCGAAACACGCCGCTTTGGAACTCCCTGGGGTTAAAACTTCTGTTGGCGTTCCTCCTGGTGGCCATCATCCCGGTGGTCGCCATGTACATGACGCTCAACTACATCTCCGCGTTCAACCAGAAACTCCAGACCGAAGCCCTCGAAAGCATCGACAGCGTGTCCGAAATCTATCGGGCATGGGTGAAGGCCGAGTCCGATCGCGTCAGTCTCAACAAAAAAATTCTCTCCCTGCGCTCCGACGCGCTCTTCCACGACTACGGAATCCACAGCGCAGAGGATATCCGCAATCACACCGAGTTTCGCACGGCACTCCAGGCCATGTTTGAAGAGATGGTGCAGGCGGATGACCATATTTTTGATATCCGGCTCAACGTCGACAAAGTCCCCCTCGTCAAGACGTCCAGTTCGGCGATCAACACCTCGGCGCTCAAACTCCATGCGGTCAGCATTCCGATTTCGTTTCATCGCACGCCGATCGGGGGGACAGAACCTCCCGGCACGTCCGAGCTCCCGCAAATACCCATGCTCGTGGCGCATCCCGTCGACGAACCCGACGACGAGGACCGCGGCATCGCGTTGCCCGCCACACCGGCGCCGAGCGACGCCATCCCCGTCAAACATACCCATGGCGTTGAACTCGTCGCCTTTTTTGCCATCGACCGTCAAACTAGCGAGCGCTACGAAGAATTGGGCGAACGCCGATACCTCCATGGCTCGATTAACGCCATGGAAGATACGGACGATAAGAGTGTCACGGGGATTTATCAAACCGTGTTCACCCTCGTCGCCGTGTTCATTCTGATCCTCATCCTGACCCTGGCGCTGAGCATCACCATGCCCATGACACGGAGAATCTCGGCACTCATCCAGACCACACGGGCCGTCGCCGACGGCGATCTCAACGCCAAAGTCGAGGTCCGCGGACACGATCAAATCGCCTTCCTCATGCGACAGTTCAATGCCATGGTCGAAGACGTGCGCGTCGCCCAGGAATCCAAAGGCTATATCGAACGCATGCAGGCATGGCAGGAAGTCGCGCGCAGACTGGCCCACGAAATTAAAAATCCACTCACTCCCATCGTACTCGCCGTGCAACAGCTCGACCGAAAATTTGACGATTACCGCGATAATCCCACCAAATACCGACGCCTCCTCGACGACGCCGTCGAAATCGTCAACGAAGAAACCGGGACCTTGCGCAAACTCGTCAAAAATTTCACCGAATTTGCCAGAATGCCCATCCCCGAAAAAAAACACGTCGCGCTCTACGACTTCGTGCGACAAACCGTGTCACAAAACGCCCAGTTCTTTGAAGAAGCACACATCGATCTCCAGGCCCCCCCCCAGAATTACCGGGATCTTCAGGTCGATATCGACACCGAACTCATGCGGCGCGTGCTCGTCAATATCGTCCGAAATGGTATCGAGGCCGCCAAAAATGCCCAGTTCGACCCGCACATCACCATCCAGTTCAAAGATTGTCCACAGTCCGAGAACAAACAGCCCATGACGTGCGTCTCCATTATCGACAACGGCCCCGGCTTGACCGACGAACAAAAGGCCAAACTCTTCACGCCGTACTACACGACCAAATCCGACGGCACAGGCCTCGGCCTGGCCATCGTGCGCAAAATCGTCGAAGACCACAACGGACGCATTCAGCTCCACAACCGCGATGACGGCCAGCGCGGTGCCCAGGCCGACATCTGCTTGTTGAAATAGTTTTTTTTTGTGGGGGACTTCGTCCCCCCCCTGAAATGCGAAAACGTCTCCGCGGCTTTGCCGCGCGGGCGTTTTCGCATTTCATGGGCTGGCGAGGCTCGGTGTGCCGTTCTCCTTTCGGCGGTTGGGGTTACTCGCTGCCGCGTGGCCCTAGGGGTTTCCAGCACGCCCTGTGCGGGGGAATCCCCCGCGCCCCCTGTTCGATCTTTACATCCGCCTTTCGGCGGTTTGGGTTACTCGCTGGCGCGCGGCCGTATGGTTTGTCCGTACCTCATGTGCGGGGGAATCCCCCGCGCCCCCTGATATTTTGAAGTACGCCTTCGGCGGTTGGGGGCGTTTGCGCGAACGCCCCCAACACCCCCGCGCGCTTGGGGCTCTGCCCCAAGTCCCCGCCGGGGCTCTGCCCCAGAACCCCGCGCGAGGGGGAAAGCCCCCCCGCGGCGCCCCCCCTTTGGCTGTAGTTTTGTTTTCGGTCTTCCCGTATCGATCGGAAATAGTCATCTCTCTCGCGGGGCTACCTAATTCTCGGCACGGGTGCGACATCCTGTCGCAACGTGCCGGAGTCGCGGCCGTCCGTGGCCGCGTATGAATCAAATCCATGTATTGTTGTTTGTGGATCACGTCATGTTTCATCTTCGCCAGAACTTAAGGCGCGTTTGAAGTGATGTTTTTGATCTTCACTCATACTCAGGCGTGAGACAGCCAGTCTTAGCACACAAACTCACTGACTCACGTCTGAGACAGCCAGT
>CAMCLY010000166.1 GCA_945875805.1 uncultured Myxococcales bacterium
GCCCACGGGGAAACGGGGCACATCTCGTCTGCCGTGCGTGACACTTGGGTGATATGCGTCGGCGAGTCTGATGGGCGTGGACGATAATTTGAGTGACGGGATGAGAATAAAGCGCGCGGATGGGGCGTTGAGTACAAACGTCGATGGAATGGTTTGCTACATTCTGACATATTGTGTCATTTTTCGCATAGTGGGCAAAGGTTTTTATGAGGGGGTTGATAAGAAAAGTTTTATGGAGTGCGCTATGGACGGGCCTTTTGGCGGTTCATGCGGAGGCGTCGGAGGTTCGTGAGCTGTCGCTGTCGGAGGCGATAGAGGCGGCGCAACGGGACACGAAATCGTGGGCGGAATATGACGCGCGGGAGGCCGCGGCCAAGGCGCAGGTGGATGCTGTGGAGGCGAACTGGTGGCCGAAGATCACGGTGGATGCGGCGGTGCTTTACTGGTCGGATGTGTCGAAGATCGACGTGGTGGACAAGGAACAGCTGACGTCTGATCTTCAGAAGGCGCTGACGGAGACGTCGGATCCGGCGACGCAGGCGATGTTGCAGGCGTTTATGCCGACGATTCAGGGGGTTGGCGGAGTTTTGATGAACGCGCTTCCCGAATCGATCATGCTCAAGGACGATTTGAACGCGACGTTTGGCGCGCAGGTCATGATGCCGCTGACGCCGCTTTTTAAGGTGTATCAGGGGACGAAACTCGCCCAAATTGGGGTGGAAAACGTGGAGGTGGAGCGCGCGGGGAAATCCCTGGAGATCAGCGACGAAGTGACGGAGGTCTATCTGAAACTCGTGTATGCGCAACTGATGCAGGATGTGGCGCAGGAGGCGTTTGAGACGCTGCAAAAGCACGTGGAGATGGCCGAAAAATACGAGACGGTGGGGATGATATCGCATTCGGACGTGTTGTCGGCCAAAGTGGAGGAGCTCAAGGCGCAGCAAAGCGTCGTCGAGGCGCGCAACGGCACGCGTCTGGCGTCGATGAAACTGGCGCAGGTCTTGTCGCTGGGCCGCGGTGTGGAACTTCGGGCTTCGGACATGCCGAGGGATACGTTTGTGGTGACGCTGGATACGCTCGAAAGTTATCAGGATCGCGCGGTGGCGCAGCGGACGGAGTTCAGGCGTCTGGAGCTTGGTCGGCAGGCGGCGGAGCGCAAAAAGACGATGGCGTATCTCGACTATGTGCCGCAGCTGTTTCTCATTGGGCGTTATCAGTACATGTACGGGATTGATGCGCTCAAGCCTCGGAGTCAGGCGGTGGTGGGTCTTGGGATGATGTGGACGTTGTTTGACGGACTGGGTCATCGTGCCGAAGCCCGGCAGGCGTCGGCCGAGGCGCAGGCGTATTCGGCCAAAGCGGAGGAGGCGCGGGATCTCATCGAACTCGACGTGGCGCAAAAATACCTGGCGCTTTCGACGGCGATCGAACGCGTCAAACTGACGCAACAGGCGCTCGAGCTGGCGGAGGAAAATCTCCGCACGGTGACGGCTCAGTTTGCCAACGGCGAGTCGGTCAACACGGACGTGCTTGCGGCTCAGGCTCGGCATGCGGCGGCAAGGGCGGATAATGTCAAGGCGCGTATCGATATATTATCCGCGTGGGCGGGGTTGAAACTGAGTATGGGCGAGAGTCCGACGCTCGAACGGGATGCCTTTTTGTAGCCCTTCTTGGCAGGAACTCCCTAAGAAATTGACATGATACGATGATTGAAAAAAAGCGATTTTCCAATAAGTTGAATTTTTCACCGCCTAGACGGTGAAATGATAGCCAAATTTATCCATTTCAAAGGTCAGAGGGAATTCTCGACATGATGGTATTGCATATTTTACGGCAATAAACATGTTGCACCCCCTGCAAGTGAGTTGAAATTATTTTTGATGTCGCCTTGCCTCAAAGGACATGGCTGGATTGAAAACATGGCTTTTATGGGAGACAGCATGCAATCATCGGAAAGGATCCAGCGCATTCTCAACGCTGGACGCAGTCATTTTTCGCAGTATGGATTTTACGGGGCACGGATCGATACCATATCGAGTGCCTCCCAGACGAACAAGCGTCTGGTGTATGAGTTCTGCCATACCAAAGAAGGGCTTTATATGGCCGTATTGAGCGATGTGTCTCGCGAGATCATGGCCCATTTTGAGGAAATTCGGGACAGTCTTGTGCATGCACCGGACATTGGGTCGATATATCTTGCGATCATCGCCTTGTTTGAACGCCACGCGGCATTTGTCAAATTGTGGGCGTGGGAGCGCATGTCTCCGACGATTCATGGCCCCCGGATATTGGAGACGGCGCTGAGTATTTTTGAAAATGCGCGCGCGTTTGCGCGCGGGGTATGGGCGCGTCAGTCTCAGACACCGCTTTCGGACGCATTTTTTGAGGCGTTGGAAGCGCTGTGTCACGGATACATTTTGTCCCAGCTTCTCTATGAACTGGCGATTCGGGAAGCGCTCACCGAAGATATGGCGAAGCAACCGGTCGCTGTATTCTGTCCTCAGGAAACGTTGTCGCTGGCGAGTTCTCATTGGAAATCACACATGCACGACGTCATTGTTCATTATATTGATAATGCTCTCAATCATGATCGCTCAACCTGTGATGACGCTCACGTCTAGGCTTCCGGATACCCCGGCCTTTGGTGTGTGGAGCGGTACAGCACAGGTCGTGGCGCATTTTCCAGGAGTTTGCCATGAAATGGTGTCGAAAAGGTGCAAGCCTAGGATTTGCAATAGGTATTGGAATTTTTTTGGTTGTTTTTCTGACTGGATGTGAAGATGGTCTGAACAAGCTGACGACGACGAGCCGGGGCTCGTCGTCGCTTCAAATCACGGGACTGATTCACGCGACCGAGATCGACGTGGCGAGCAAGGTTCCTGGGCGCGTGGTTGCGGTTCACGTGCAGGAAGGCCAGCACGTCAAGTCTGGAGATCTCCTCGTCGAGCTCAACCTCGACGAACTCGACGCCAAACTTCTCCAGGCCACCTCTTCTATTGATGCCGCCAAGGCCCAGCTTGCCCTTGCCGAAAAGGGTGCCCGGCCTCAGGAGAAAAAAGCCCTCACCAATCAGGTCGATTCAGCCCGGGCCCAGGTCGATGTCACCAAAAAAATGCTCGACCGCATGAGCAAACTCCTCGAAGAAAAGGCCGTTCCCCAGGCCAAATACGACGAAGTCGAGTTCAAATATCAGGTGTCCCTAAACCAGCTCGAAATGGCGCAGGCCAAACTTGATGCCGTCAACAAGGGTGCCCGTTCCGAAGAAATCCGCGCCCTCGAAGCCCTCGTCGAGAAAGGCGAGAGCGTCGCCAAAGAAATCGAGATTTACCAGCGCGAACGGACACAGACCTCGCCCGTCGATGGTGAGGTTTCCAAAATTGTCGTTCACGAGGGCGAGCTGACGAACACGGGGTATCCCATCATCACCCTCGTCAAGATGGACGATATCTGGGCCAGCTTTGCCATTCGTGAAGATCGGTTGAAGAATCTGCGTATCGGCGATGAAGTGGAGATCGAAGTGCCTGCGCTGGATCGCAAGATCCCGATGAAAGTGGCGAATATATCGGCGCTGGGTGATTTTGCCACGTGGCGAGCGACATCGGATCGCGATCGATTTGATCTGAAGAGTTTTGAAGTCAAACTGCGTCCCACGCAACCTGTGGACGGACTGCGTCCTGGCATGACTGCCCGATGGTAGCACGATGTTTTTACTCAAGGGTTTTGTCAATTTCCTGACGGTTTACTTCAGGCGTCCAAAATTCCTCGTGATGCTTGGCGTTTTGGTGTCCGTCGTTTTTGTCATGTGTGCCGTCTACGGGATGCGCACGGTGACCCATCTTCCGATTTACGTCGTGGATCTCGACAACTCCACGGCGAGCCGCACGATTCGGAGTTTTTTGGAGTCGAGCCCGGATTTGCAGGTCATTGGGGCGCTGTCGACGCCCGAAGAAGCCGACGGCGTCTTGAGGAACGGTGAGGCCGCGGCCGTCGTGTTTATCCCCGACGGATTGTCACAGGCCGTCAAAACACAGCGTCAGGGGCACGTGTTTGCCTACATCGATGGCACGAGCCTCATTGTGGCGCGGAATGCGGACAAGGCCATTCAGACCGCCGTCAAAACGGCGTCGGTCGGTGTGGCCATGATTTCTCTCCACAAAAAGGGCATGCCCAAAGACGCCCTTATGGGGGCTTTGCAGCCCATTGCCCTTGATGTCGACCGTCCCTTTAACGCCATGGGCGTTTACAGCGAATACCTCCTGCCCGTCCTCGTCTTTTTTTATCTCAATCTTTTTGTGTGCCTGATGACATGTGCCGTGTTTCAGGAAGCCCTTCCCGCAGAGATTGAACGTCATGTTATCCGGCGTCGGTTCTTTTACTTCGGGCGTCTGTTGGCCGTGTTTGTCATCGCCTTTATCGCTGGGTGTTTTATTTATCAGTACGGCTTGCCTCGTGTGGACATCGTACTTCAGTCGATGCCGCTCATGGCACTCAGCGCGCTGTTCGTGTTTATCGTTCTGACGCAGGCAATGTATTCATGCATCAATCTGCTCATTCCCAAGAACTTTGCGATGTCGGCGTCGTACCTGTTGTGCATGCTTTCCATCATGCTCTCCGGTCTGACATGGCCCATCGAAATGATGCCCTGGTACATTCAGGAATTCGTCACGTGGATCCCGCTCACGCCGTTTTTGCAGGCCGTGCAGGTGTTTCTCTATCACGATGCCACCTGGGGGGATCTCGCGACCTTTGGTCAGATGTTCCTCAAACAGGCCGTGTTGTGGCTGTGTCTGGCGTTTGTCGCCATGCGCATGAAAGACATCGTGTTGTTTTTTGGATGGCTCAGGAAACGATTTCGTGCGCACCGGAATGGCTCAGAGCGTCCCGTCCCTGCGCAGACCGAAGCCCGGGAAAACGATTTGAACGATATTCCACACGACGGCGGCGAGAGGCGTGACGAAAACACGCCACACGAAGTCCAGGCAAAATCCGCGGAAAATGTGCCACCCGAAGTTTTGGGGAAGGGGACTGAAGTCGTCGGTGGAAGTGAAGTTCGGGAGGACGGCGTTTCGTCTGCCGAATCCCGAGGGGGTAGCGGCGTATTGAGCCCGGAGGGCGAGAAAGCCGCTCAGGGGGAGACTTCCCCCTGTCCTGGAGGGGGTAGCGGCGTATTGAGCCCGGAGGGCGAGAAAGCCGCTCAGGGGGAGACTTCCCCCTCACAAGAATCCGAAGAACTCAAGGCAGGATCTAAGAAATCCGTTCAGACGCCGGAGGTCACCCCATGAAAACGCTTCTTAGCCATTTATGTTTTTGGCGCCATCTGGGCGACGAGGCCAAATTTGCGGTGGTGGCGTTTCTTCCGCTTTTTATCGGGCTTGTTCTTCCCATCGTCTATCCGCTTGCCATTTCTCTGACCTATGCCAATCAGTCGGTGGTTGAACGGACGGCCGTCATTCTCGATCTCGACAATACCGAGATCAGTCGCGGCATGGTGAGGGATCTCGATGCCACTCAGGGGCTGGAGATTATCCGTCCGGCAGAAAGCATGGACGACGGCATTGAGGCGGTGATGTCGCGTGAGGCCGACGCGTTTTTATTCATTCCCGAGGATTTTTCGGCCCGCATCAAGCGGTTTGAACAGGGCAGTCTGAAGGCGTATGTCTATGCGACCAACATGATGATTTATGCCGCGGTGTTGGGGGCCATTCAGGAGACTGTCCTCGCCAAAAATGTCGAAATTGCCGTCGAACAGGTGGCCAATCCCAACGGCATCACAGGAGAAAGCGCGTTTCACGCCATGGATCCCATTGCCTACGATCGGCATGTACTTTATTCGCCCACGCTGGCGTATGCGACGTACATTACACCGATTATGTTTACGCTGGTATTTCACCAGATGGGGCTCATTTTGTTGGCGTTTGGGATAGGTTTTCACCGGGAACGCGACCCCGAGTTTGCCAAACAACGCCTCTGGTTTGTCGATTATTTTTGGCGGTATCTGTTCTATTACGGGCTGATTTTTCTGGGCACCCTCTCTGTCTATCACGGGATTTGTCCTCTGTTTGGCTGGCGTTATGGCGACGCCAACGAAATGATGAAACTCATCCTTTGCCTTGTCGCATGCAATATCCCCATGGCCATTGCCTTTGCGTCGTTTTGTCGGGATAAGACGACCAGTTTTCAGATTATCCTGGGTACCACGCTCTTTTTCTTCACCATGAGTGGATACGTATGGCCGGTTTACGCCATGCCCGATTTTCTGAAACCCGTCACCGAATGGATCAACATCGTTCCGGCGTCGAGCGCATTCCGCAAGATTGCCTTTAAAGGCGCGTCTTTTTCCGAATGTACCTCCGAAATCGCACAGATGCTCAAGATCGGACTCATATCCACAGGCATCGCCATTCTCATTGTCCACCGACACCTTCTTTGGCGTTGGAAAAAAGCATAAGTTTTTTATGTGGGGACTTGTCCTCCCTGTCTTCCGGCATGCGAAACGGGCACATGGCGGATCCAGGTTCCCCTTTAGCAGGTCCCCAGGGGGGGAGGCAGGGGGGTTGTGTGTGTGGGAAGGGTGAGCCGCCCCCCCGG
>CAMCLY010000167.1 GCA_945875805.1 uncultured Myxococcales bacterium
CCCGAATTGCGAAAGGGCCGCGCGGCAATGCCGCACGGCCCTTTCGCAATTCATGGGCTTGTGAGGCTTGGTGTGCTGTGTGTGCCTAGTGTATGGTGGGTTTGGGTGAAGTTTTTTGTGGGGGGACCTGTCCCCCCACGCCCCCCGAAATGCGCCCTAAAGGGCGCATTTCATGAGGGGGTGAGGTTGGAAGACGTGGCATTTTGCTTGCGCAGGTTGGCGAAGATATCGACGGTGGCGGGGGGATGGATGGGGCGGAAAATGTGACGCGGGCATTTGGCGACGCACTCCATTTGACAGGAAGCGTGCATGCAGATGTGGTGATCGATGTGGATGAGGTTGTCTTCGATGAAGACTGCGTGGGCGGGGCAGGATTTAATGCAAATTTTACATGCGATGCATCCGACCTGACAGACGTCTTTGACGGTTTTTCCGAAATCTTTGGATGAACAGGGGACGTAGACGCGGGCGCTGGCGGGCTGGATTTCGAGGACGGACTTTGGGCAGGCGCGCGCGCATGCGCCGCACCCGACGCACAGGGCCTCGTCGACGACGGGCATGGCGTTTTGGAGGTGAATGGCTTTGAAAGGGCAGGCGCGGACGCAGTCCCCCATGCCGATGCAGGCATAATGGCACCGGGATGGCCCGCCGAAGGCAATATGGGCGGCGGCACAGGAATCGAAGCCGATGTAGTAGTGTTTGTGGGAAACGTGCCCGTCCTGGCGGTCGCACCGCAGGCGGGCAACCGCATTTTCGCGGGTAGCCATTTGTTTCTGGGTGATTTGGGCGACTTTCTGCCCGACGGCTTCTTTTCCGGGGAAACAGAGGTTTGGCGGGACATCGGGGTCTTCGACGACGGCGTGTGCGTAGCCCTCGCACCCTGCGTATCCGCATCCTCCGCATTGTGCCTGCGGGAGGACTTCCATGACCTCTTCGACCTTTGGGTTTCGTTCGACGGCGAACTTGTGGGCGGCGATGGCGAGCCCTATACCGAAGAAGATTCCGATACAGGCCAGGAAGGCGAGTCCGGTGAGGGCGATTTGAATGAGTTCGTTCATGGATGTGTTTGGGTGAGAGATGGAGTCATGGAATGAAAGAAGGAAGCGCGGCCGTATTGAGCCCGGAGGGCGAGATAGGACGCGCGGCCGGGGCGTATCTGCCGCAGGCAGATAGCCCGGCCCCTAGATGAGCTGAAGGCCAGAAAAGCCGAGGAAGGCCAGGGCGAACTGTCCGGCGGTGATGAAGGCGATGGGGAGACCTTTGAAGGATTCGGGGATGGGGGCAAGGTCGAGGCGTTCGCGGACGCTGCTCATCAGGTAGAGCGCGAGCAGGAAGCCGCCGGCAGCGCCGAGGGCGAGCATGACGGTTTCGAGGAGGTTGTATTGGTTGCTGGCCATGTAGAGGGGGACGGCGATGATGATGCAGTTGGCAATGACGAGGACGAGAAAGACGCCGAAGGATTTGAAGAGGACGGGGTTGACCTTGCGCAAGATGGTGTCGACGGCCTGGACGGAGAGGGAGACGAGCCCGATGAAGACGACGACCTGGAGGAAATCGAGGTGGAAGGGGATGAGGACGTAACGGTAAGCGAACCACGACATGATGGCCGAGGCGAGCATGACGATGGTGAAGACGATGCCCATGCCGGTGGCGGTTTTTTTGCGCTTGGAGGTGCCAAAGAAGACGCAGAGTCCGAGGTATTTGGTGAAAACGTAGTTGTTGATGAGGAGGGCGGAAATGAGGATGAAGAGGAGGTGGCCCAAATAGGATTGTTCGACGCGCAGGCTGAGTGCGGGGGAATCGGAAGTCAGGGGAACGGTTTTGACGATGTGGGGATTGGCGCGGTTGAGGGGGGCGTCGAAAGTGAGGGAGAGGACGTTTTTGCCTCCGGAGAGTTTTTGTTTGACCTTGACGGGGTGCATCTGGATGTCGGGGTCATTTTCTTCAAAGGCGGTGAAGTTTTGCGGGACGAGGAGGGATTTTTCGACGGGGCTTGTGGTGGTGAGGGTGATTTTGGTGTCGCCGCTGAAGCCGGTGTCGAGAATGAATCCGTCGTTGGAGGCAGGCCAGAAGAGGACGGCGGCGACGAGGGCGATGAGGGCGGCGGCGGCACCGAGGATAATGGCCAGATTACGCAGAGAAGATTTCATGATTTATTCGCCATCCTTTCGCGGTATTTTTGTTCGATCCAGTTGAAAAAAGCCATCATGAGTCCGACGACGAAGAAGCCGGCGCATGGGAGGATGAAGAACATGAAGGGTTTGAAGCCGAGGACGTCGTACCCCAGGATTGTGCCGGATCCCAGGAGTTCGCGGACGAACCCGATGACGACCATGCCGAACATGAAGCCGAATCCCATGCCGACGGCATCGACAAAGGAATCCGGGACGGATTCTTTGCATGCGAAGGTTTCGAGCCGCATGGTGATGATGGCAAAGGCGACGATGAGTTTGATGAAGATGCCCATCTGTGCGTAGGCGGCGGGAAAGACGGCGGCAAGGACGAGGTCGATGACGGTGACCCAGGTGGCGATGACGAGGGTGTAGGTTGGGATTCGGATGCGCGGATGGATCTGCCGCTTGAAGAGGGCGATAGTGAGGCTTGAGAAGACCTGGACGAAGAGGACGGCGCAACCGAGCATAAGCCCGGTCATGACGGTCGTGGACATGCCGACGGCCGGGCACATCGAAAGGGCGAGTTTGAAGATGGGGTTTTGGCTGAGGAGGCCGCGCCCGAGAAGCTGGGGTTTTGTGAGGGTATTCGCCATGGGATAACCTTTGGATATGGACGCACAGGGCGTTTAGAACAGGGTTTCGATGTGTTGTTCTTTGAGGACGCGGTCGAGAATTTCCATGCGAGTGACGAATTTTCGGATCATGGCCTGATTTCCCTGGAGGACGGAACGCGAGGAAATGGTGGCGCCTGTGAGGGCGTAGATGTCATCGTCAGCGTGTTGCTGACGGATGGTTTGGGCCTCACTGCCGGTGATTTTTCCGGAGAGCACGTCCATCCATGGGTCGGGCACGGGGGAACGCGTGACCTGAAGTTTTTTGATCTGCTCGTAGGATTTTCCTGCGAACTGGTTCCGGAACCAGGGTTGTGTGATTTCGGCACCGAGACCGGGGTCTTCTTCGTGTTCGAGGACTTCAAATCCCATGAGGGAGAATTTTTCGTCGAGGGCCATTTTGACGCGGATGAAAGTTTTAAAGCCTGGGTATTTTCCGTCGAGGATGTAGGCGTTTCGGCGTCCGTTCTGGGTGGCGATGATGAATTTGTCGGCATAACGGGCCTGAATGGTGGATTCTCCCTGGGCGTGCATGCCTGCGTTGAGGGCGGCGATGACGGCGCGGTCGCGCTCGCCATCGTTTCTCAGACGCGCGGAATCGGCGAGGAGTTCAAAGTGCTGGACGAAATGGCCGTCGAGATCGACCTCCATGACGACGCTTTGTGCGCCGTCGCCGACGGGGACGACGTATCCGATGGAAGAGGCATCTTCCCGCGCCAGGACGTAACGGTAAACGGTGTGCAGGGCCATATTTTGCGGGCGATTGTCGCCGTATCCCAGGATGGCGTAGAGGACGCGTTCATCGCGCGCCTGTTCGTTGCGTTCTTTGGCCTCGTGGGTGAGGACGAACGTCGCGCCCATGACGGCGCCGGCCAAGAGGCATGTGACGGTGAGTCTCACGACGATGCTGATGATGTCTTTGAGTGCGGCGCGGTTCATGGTTTGGCCTCCGCGGGTGTTTTGACGTCAGGAGGTGGAGAAAACCGGCGGCGTCCAAACCACCCGTCCATGACGGTACAGAGGGGATTGGCCAACAAAATGGCGTAACAGACGCCTTCGGGGTAGCCGCCTTTGAGGCGAATGAGCACGGTGAGGGCGCCGATGAGCATCCCGAATACCATTTTGGCCATGGGATGATGCGGTGACGTGACGTAATCGGTTGCCATAAAGAAGGCGCCCAAGATGGCGCCGCCGGAGAGAATGGCCAACAGCGGGTCACCGGAGAAAAGTTCTTTACCTCCGAACATCCAGGTCAGCAGGGCAATCATGCCGAGCATGGCGACGGGAATGTGCCAGGTGATGATTTTTCTCCATAACAGGACGATTCCGCCCAACAGAAGCAGGAGTCCGGAAACCTCACCGATGCAGCCGGGCTTGTATCCGACAAAAAAGGATCCATAGACGCCGGGCGCATCTCCGAAGGCCGCCTTGAATGCGTGTACCCCTTGAGCGCTGAGGGCGGTCAACGGGGTTGCCGACGAAACGGCGTCGATTCCGGCGGCCTGTGAAGCGGTCGTCACGGCATCGGAGGAAAGCACGGGATTGAGCGTGGCGATCCATAGCCCGGCGGCGCCGAGATCTTCGATGGGCGTCGGGGCGATCCATGCGGTCGTCATGGCGACGGGAAACGACACCATCAGGAATGCGCGCGCCAACAGAGCGGGATTAAAAATGTTGTGCCCCAAGCCGCCCATGAGTTGCTTGCCGATAAACATGGCCATAACTGCCCCGATGACGGGAAGTGCCATGGAAACGCCGGGCGGCAGTACAAACGCCATGAGCATGCCTGTGAGGACTGCGCTTCCGTCGGACACGGTGATTTTCCGGCGCATGAGTTTTTGACACAACGCCTCGATGCCGACGCAACTCAGAATTGAAATGGCGACGAGGGCAATGACACGCGGTCCAAACAGCACAGCCGAAAGGATCCATGCCGGCATCAAGCAGGCGATGATCGTCCACATGATGCGCGGCACGCTCTCTCCACTTCGCACGTGTGGCGATATCGAGACGACAAGGGCCTCCGCCGCGCCTTCCTCGCCATGCACCTGAGGGGTCTTTTCTTCAGTCATATTTTTACACCATGATCACTTGCGAAGGCCTGCGCCGGAGGAGCGCACGGCCTGTTTGGCGAGTCGAATCAACTGGACAAGGGGGCGATGCGCCGGACATACGAAGGCGCAACTCCCGCATTCAAAACAGTCCATGACGCCAAACGGCGTCGTTTCTTTGCCGCGTCCGGCTTCTACATAGAGGGCGACCGTCATGGACTCCAAGCCCATGGGACACGCGTCGAGGCATCGCCCGCAACGGATGCACGCACTGCCCTGATGTCTATCGACTTCGCGTGACGACAAAAAGACGATCCCCGACGTCGTCTTGGTGACGGGGGTGTCGAGATCTGACGTCGCAAATCCCATCATGGGGCCGCCGATGATGATCTTTTTGACATCAGGGGTTGTCCCGCCCAAAAAATCGATGATATCGCGCAGGCGCGTACCGACGGCAATTCTGAAATTGCCCTGGCGTCGAATGCCGGATCCCGACACGGTGACGACGCGCCGCACCATGGGTTGCCGGGTCTCTATTGCCTGGGCTACCGCAAGGACGGTCGAGACGTTTTGGACGACGACGCCGACGGAAGCGGGAAGGGCCCCGGAGGCGACTTTGCGCCCTGTCAGGGCGTAAATGAGCTGTTTTTCGGATCCCTGGGGGTATTTCGTCTTGAGGGCGATGACGTCGATTTGCCCACCGTCGAGAGCCGCATCATCCACGGCGCGACGCATGGCTTCGACGGCGTCGGGTTTGTTGTCCTCAATGCCGACGATGGCGTGCGAGATACCCAGAATTTTCATCATCATGGCGATGCCCTCGACGACGTCGGCGGCGCACTCGACCATCACGCGGTGATCGGCGGTGAGGTACGGCTCGCATTCGGCGCCATTGACGAGAAGTTCGGTGATAACCATGCCGGATGGAGGCGACAATTTGACGTGGGTGGGAAACCCTGCGCCGCCGGCACCGACGACGCCCGCTTCGCGAATGCGACTCACCATCTCCTCGCGCGTCATGGCTCGCCAGTCCTCATGAGACTGAGCACACTCGCCTGCCATGACCTCGTCCGAGGACGCACCCTCTGGACGCGTGCGCGTGTCGAGGATCACCGCCGGCACCGACACTTTGACCGGATGCCCGGCCTGACCTATCGCCACGACTTTGCCCGCACAAGGCGCATGCACACTGACACCCAGCCCCTGTCTGACCTCCCCGACCACCTGACCGGCACGGACGACATCGCCTTTCTTCACCACCGGTTCGCACGGCACCCCGATGTGCTGACTTAACAAAATGGCGAGTTCTCCGGGAACCGGCATATCTTCGATCGGCATCGATGAGGTTTCTTTGTGAGGGTTGGGATGCACACCCCCAAGTTTAAACGTCAAAAGCCCCATTTCCATGTTCTCCGCATGTCAAGGTTCTCCGCATTGAAGTTCATACAAACAAAAAAATCCCCCCTCGCACGACCCGCGCGTTTTACTGCATTGCTTTGTATTTGGCGATCGCCTTTTGGATGTCAGGGGAGCATGCTTCACAAAACACAAAAAGCCCTCACCAACCCCCGACCTCATCCCCGGCCCCTCTCCCATGGGGAGAGGGGAGCATGCTTCACAAA
>CAMCLY010000168.1 GCA_945875805.1 uncultured Myxococcales bacterium
GCTCCCCTCTCCCCATGGGAGAGGGGCCGGGGGTGAGGTCGGGGTTTTGGTGAGGCTTTTTGTTTTTGGGCTGGGGCTTTTTTGGGGGGGAAAAAGGGTGGCGGCGCGTATTTGCCGGTGGGCAAATAGCGCCGCGCGTCGGGCGTATCCGCCGGAGGCGGATAGCCCGCGCTCCTGCAAAGGCTAGCGCAATTTTAGGCTGGCCAGGGCGATGAGGGACAGAATGATGGAGAGGATCCAGAAACGGACGATGACTTTGGGTTCGGGCCAACCTTTGAGCTCGAAGTGATGGTGGATGGGGGCCATTTTGAAGACGCGCTTTCCGGTGAGTTTGAACGAGGTGGTCTGCGTGATGACGGAAATGGCTTCGAGGAGGAAGATGCCGCAGATGATGAGACTGAGGAGTTCGTTTTTGGAGAGGACGGCGAGCATGCCGAGTGCGCCGCCCAGGGAAAGGCTGCCCAAATCGCCCATGAAGACTTGGGCGGGGTAGGAATTGAACCAGAGGAATCCGATGCCGGAACCGACGATGGCGGCACATGCGACGCAGAGCTCGGCGACGCCGCTGATGTGGGGGAGACGGAGGTAGGCGGCCATGTCGAAGGAGGCAAAGATTTCGCGCCCGTCGACCATGACGGGGAACTGAAAGACGGTGCCGGCGACGTAGCACAGGATGAGAAACGTGCCGGCGGCCACGGCGACTGGGGCAATGGCGAGTCCGTCGAGTCCGTCGGTAAGGTTGACGGCGTTGGAGGTGCCGACGATGACGACCATGGCAAAGAGGGCGTAGGCGATGATGGGCAGGGAGAGGGCAAATTTGTCGGCGGCCACAAATGGGAAATAGAGCTCGCTGGAGTAGTGCAGGGTGTCGTCCTGGAAGAGGACGAACATGGCGACGGCGGTGATGGCGAACTGGAGAATGAGTTTCCAGCGTCCGGGGAGGCCGCGGCTGCCTTTTTCGCGGATTTTGAGGTAGTCGTCGATGAAGCCGACGCCGCCAAAAAAGACGGTGACGCCGAGGAAAAGCCAGACGTAGTGGTTGCTCAGATCGGCCCAGCAGAGGGTTGAGACGACGAGGCTCAGGAGGATGAGGCTGCCGCCCATGGTGGGGGTGCCGCGTTTTTTGAGGTGGGACTGTGGGCCGTCATCGCGGACGACCTGTCCGACCTGGCGCTCGCGCAATTTTGAGATGAATTTTGGGTAGAGAAAACTCATGGCCAGCGCGGTGATCATGGCCATGACGATGCGAAAACTGACGTAGCGAAAGACGTTGAGCGGGGCGAAATAGTCGCGCAACTCGTAGAGGTACATGAACATGGGGTGTGAACTCCTGCGTTATCGTTTCACCGCTTGAAAAAAGTTGAGTACGCGTTCGAGGGCGATGCCCCGACTGCCTTTGATGAGACACAGCGAACCTCGTACGAGGGCGTCTTGGATCCACTGGAGCCCGGCGTCGAGGTCGTCTTTGGAGGTGGCACAAATGTGATCGGGTTTCATGCCTTGTTGGATGGCACCCTGTTGTACAAGGTGGGCACTGGCGCCGACGCAGAGCAGTTTTTGGGGATGGGTTTGTGCGGCCTGGCGTCCGAGTTCGAGGTGGAATTGGTCGCTTTGTGGTCCGAGTTCGAGCATGTCGCCGAGGATGAGGCTGTGATTTTGTCCCGTTTGGGTGAGGCCTTTGATGAGATCGAGGGCGGCACGCATGCTCAGGGGGTTGGCGTTGTAGGCGTCATAGAGGAAGTCGCCGTGTTCCAGGGTGTTCCATCGTTCGAGTCGCCCGGAGGGCAGTGTGACCGAGTCTATGGCCGTCTGGAGTTCGTCGTGCGTCCATGATTCGCCGGTGGCGGCCACGGCAAGGGCGAAGTTTCCGGCATTGTGCACGCCCAAAAATGGGAGGGCGATGTGGATGGCGCGTTTGTCGATGCAGAGTTCAAAGTCGATGCCGTCGATGCCCGAGTGCATGTTTGCGAGGTCTACGGTCGCCCCCTCGCCGACCCATCGGATGGGGCATGGCGTTTTTTCTCGCCCGTAAAACCCCTGGAGCGATGTCGGCAGGACGATGCGTTTGAGCGAGTCGTTGTGGAGCATTTCGCCCTTGGCCTTGGCGACGCCTTCGATGGAGCCAAAACCTTGGAGGTGCGATGCGCCCACACAGGTGATGATGGCGACATCGGGTTTGGCCAGGCCGCTGAGCATGGCGATTTCTCCCGGTCCGCTGGCCCCCATTTCGAGGACGGCGACGTCGTGGTGCGGCGAGAGCCCCATCACCGTCATGGGCAGTCCGATGTGGTTGTTGAAATTGCCCGACGTTTTGAGCACGCGGTGATTTTTGGCCGCCAGAAGGGCCGCCAGAAATTCTTTTGTCGTCGTTTTTCCGTTGGACCCCGTGACGGCATAGACCTCAAAAGGCGAGTTTTGCGTGCGCCGAATATCGAGAATGGCGGCGGCCAGGCGGCCAAAGGCTTTGAGTACGTCGTCGACGACAAAGGCCGTCACTTCCTTGGGAATGGTGAGCGTTTGCGCGTGTGCGCTGTCGATGACGATGCCCCGGCATTGGGCGTGGAACACCTGTGGCAGGAAATCATGCGCGTCAAAACGCTCACCTTTGAGGGCCAGAAACATCTCATTTCCGGTCACACACCGACTGTCCGTCGAAACTCGAGCATAGCGTCGGTCTGGATGGGAATGGAGGATTTGCGCGTGCATCGCCGTCGCAATCCTCCGTTCGTCCATCGATTCAAAAATCGTGGGAAATCCTTGTTCGTCCATGAATCCTCCCCAAAGACAGAGCCCCGTGATAAAAAAATTGCGCGTCGTCGGCGCATGGTTGCGAGCTTCTACCCGAGTCATGGCAAAAGTGAACTTTGAGAGGTTTGGTTTCCGACGCGCCGTGCATCATTTGGCTGGCGCAGATTCGGGAACGCATGGAAAAGGCGTTTTTCGGGCGTTCCTCGCACAACAGGTCGTCAAGGTGGTGAAAGGATGAAAGACTTAAAAAAGTATTTTGAAACGGGGGTTACGCTTGACGTGTCCTGGCGCAGGACGCAACTCCAGGCGCTCATTCGCATGGTGGAGGAAAATGAAGACGCCCTTGCCCGTGCGCTTCATCAGGATTTGGGGAAGACCCCTCAGGAAGCCTGGCTGACGGAGATCGGGTTTGTGGTTCACGAGGCGCGGTTTGTACTCAGGCATCTCGCGCGTTGGACAAAAAAGAGGCGCGTGCGCACCCCGGCGTTTTTGTGTCCCGCATCGAGCGGTGTTCGCCCCATGCCCCGTGGCGAGGTCCTGATCATCAGTCCTTGGAATTATCCGATACAGCTGACGCTTTCGCCTCTTGTGGCCGCGCTGGCAGCCGGCAATGTCGTCGTGATCAAGCCATCCGAATACGCGCCGGCGACGTCGGAATGGCTGGCCCGTTCTCTGCCGCGATACCTCGATGCGCAGGCGGTGGAGGTTGTCCAGGGCGGTCCCGACGAAACCTCGGCGTTGCTCAAGCGCCCGTTTGATCTCATCTTTTTTACGGGGAGTGCGCAGACGGCCAGACACATCGCGCGCGCGGCAGCCGAACATCTCACCCCGACCGTTCTCGAACTCGGGGGCAAATCTCCCTGCGTCGTCGCGCACACGCAACACCTCAGGACGGCCGCCCGGCGCATTGCGTTTGCCAAATTCACTAACGCAGGCCAGACCTGTGTGGCGCCGGACTATCTCCTCGTCGAACCGACGCTCAAAACGGCATTCGTCGAACACCTTACCCAGGCCATTGTCGAGATGTTTGGTCCAGAAAATGCGCCCGTGCGCATGGCTCGCATCGTCAACCGGCGGCATTTTGACCGCCTCAGCGCTCTGTTTGGACATGGCGAGAGCGTGCTGTTTGGCGGACATCGTGATGCCGACGCGCTTCTCATTGCCCCGACCCTCATGAGCGTCGAGCCTTCGCACCCCGTCATGAGCGAGGAAATCTTTGGGCCCCTTTTGCCCATTCTCGAACTCGATTCCACCGATCCCATCGCCGATGCGCTTCGACGCATTTCCGATCATCCCTCTCCCCTTGCAGCGTATCTGTTTAGCGACGAGGCCGCCGACCTCCGTGCGTTTGACGGCCTCTTGTGCGGCGGATTTGCACACAATGACGCCCTGATGCACCTGGCCAATGTGCACCTTCCCTTTGGCGGCGTGGCCACGAGTGGGCACGGTGCCTCGCACGGTTTTGCCGGATTTCATGCATTCAGCCACTGGCGTGCAGAACTCGATCAGTCTGCCGTTGTCGATCCCGACCTGCGCTATCCTCCCTATTCGGGTCGCGATTTGCGCACCTTGAAATGGCTTATGTAGAGAGTGTCCGCGTGCATCCGTGTTTTGTGTTTGGTGGGGGAAGTCTCCCCCTACGCGGCTATGTGCTCGGCCCTTTTGGGCCTTGCGCGCATACGCCGCTACCCCCTCTGTCCTTGGCTTCACCTCACCAATTGAGGTGTACCCCACACCTTAGGGAGACGGGGAAAGTTGACCGCTCTTCCCCCGCTGTCGCCGTTGGCGACATTTTCACCCTCTTTCTCCATAAATGGCGAGAGAATGGGAGTGAGGCGATGAGGCGGTGGGAGAGGTCAAGGGGGCAAATATGCTCCATCCATTAAACATTTCCCCCCTTGACCCAAAGTATTTCTGCATCAAAGCCTTTTTTAACACTTCCAGTTTATCCAGACTCTGCTGGACGATCAATTTTGAGTTGTCGATTTGGTTGACGAAGGCGGCGAACTTTTCCTGTAGCGCCATCGGAGGTACAGGAATTGTCAGTTGTTCAAGGTGTTTACTCCGAATGCCCGTAACGGTGCTGCCAGAAGACTTTTCAGAGATCTTTCTCTTAAATTCATCCGATGAAAGTGCGTATTCCAGATACGCCGGTTCCAATCGTTCTGTCTGCATCGTTATAATCCGCTGGCCGATGTAGAATTCTGTTTCTATATAAGGAATTCTACACACATTGCCTAACGGCGCCTCTGTCGTAAATACAACATCTCCAATTCGTGGGAATCCGCGAGTCATTACTTTATCGTATGTTTCTTTTGAGATGAATTCCTGCGTATCAAAAGATATATGATGCATTTTTACATTCTTTGCAGTTATGAACGGCAGTCCAGTTTCTGTTTTCTCAGGTGTTTTCCCTCTGTAGTCGATAAATGTGCAGAGATTGAAGAGCGTATCTTCGTCTTCTACACCACCAAACAGTTCGATAAATCGGGCATTGATCAACGCGTCCAGTTTGGCAAGCTGTTGCTTGCGGAGGGAAATCAGGTCGCTGACCTTGTCCAACATAGTTGAAATCTGCTTTTGCTCATCTGTCGACGGAAGGCGAATATCCAGCTCATCGATATGCGCATTGCGAATGTTATTAATATTTGCTCCCGCAGAAGAAGCGGATATTCTTTTACGGTAATAAGGGCTGTTAAAAAAATGACCTATATATTTGGGATAGCATATTTTAGACCGGATAACTTTGCAGAATGCTCCAAATGTCATCGATAAATCATTTTCTACAAACGCAGCTTTACCGACAAGTTCTTTACTTCCACTTGAGGTGCAAATTAAAATATCGCCAGATTTCAAGTGCTGATTTGATTTGACCTTCTTCTTGTCAATATAAATAATATCCTCAAAATTTAACTTTCCGTCTTGAATATTATTTGCTCGCAAAAGTGGAATGCCATCTTCATTTAAACTATCGCACAAATCCTCTGGTTTATAAGATACACCTCGAATTTGTTCTATTAAGTCTCCCAATCTCGCCATCACCGCATTCCCTCCAGTTCCGCCAATCCCTGGGGAATTTGAACCTTGAACCATTCCGTAGTGGTGGTTTCTGCCAGCGTATTCAGTGCGAACTCCAGGGTATTCATGTTGTCTCGAAGGTTTTCCTTTTTTTAGCCCTTCAGATTTTCATCCTGACGGGGATTCATGCCGGACCAGGTCTTGGTCACTTCGTCGGTCAGAATAGCATATTCCTTATGCGCTGGGGAATCCCCCGCGCCCCCTGATCAATTTTGAAGTACGCCTTCGGCGGTAAGGGGCGTTTGCGCGAACGACCCCAACACCCCCGCACGCTTAGGGCGCTCCGCCCCCTAGAGTACCCCCTAGAATGACTCATGGGACCAGCGATGCTGCGACGTCCTGTCGCATTTGCTCGTCGTCCTTCCCTGGCCTCCAGCGTGCTCGCCGAAATGCGCCGCTTCGTCGTCAACTTCGTCGTTGCCGTCGGTCAC
>CAMCLY010000169.1 GCA_945875805.1 uncultured Myxococcales bacterium
GGAACGCAACGTATAACAGTTTGAGACCGTTAAATCAAGATGCTAAACAGGCTCTAAGACTTTCAACTATGCAGAAGCAGAAACGGAGTTTAACAATGCTAAAAATAAAAGGATTTCAATATCTGAGCGCATTCGTCGCAAAGGTTCTATATTGCCCGGAAAATAGCGAAGACTGGGGTGAATTTGTAATTGACCTTAAAAAGAATGAACTCATCAGCGAAAGAATGGCAAAAAGTGAATGGCCGCGAACATATCTATTAAAAGCCGCAGCGCATGTTTCATCGTTGTGGGAAAAGCAAAACGAACGGTTTAAACGCCTGGAAAACGGCGGCGAATTGTGCATTTGCTGGAGCTAATCAGACACAGCCAGCCAGAGATGCCTGGCTTTTTCATTCAGGGAGTGGACAGGTGCGTGGGATCATTCCCCACACGGCGCGCAAAACAGAAGAGAAAGAGTAAACCATGGACGCAATCACAATCGACGGACAGAAATTTTATAAGGTGGAAGTAGCAACGCTCACCCATCCGGATGGGGGCGGGGTTTATGCGACGTTCAGAAGCGCCGGGTGGCAGGAATTGCCGCCAGTGGAAGGAAAGCCAATAAACGTGTTTGTCGAAAAGAAGTTTTACAAGTGGGTTCTGGCCGCGTTTAAATCAAATCAAACGCTTTATATTCAAACCCAGACAGAGGTAAAAGGTGGAATGTCAATTCGATCACTCATGCCGGAGTTGAAACCGATTATGGACGAAGAAGACGAAGAGGAAGCGCGCAAATACTGGATGCCCGAAGCGGTTTAGAGTTGACACGCGAAAGCCGCAGAGCTACACGTTGCCTAGCATCTTGTGTCGTAAAGGCAGCCCGACCGTTTGGCCGGGCTTTTTCTTTACCCCTCACCCGGCAGACACGCGAACAAGACATCGGAGCGCTTCTGGTGGTTCATGCCGGTATTGTTTATCGTCTTTTCATACCGTCGAACAAGACGGCCCTTGAATATCAGCTCATACCAGAAAGAGATCGACGCATCACCGAAGAGCAGGAACGGCAGATGCTCGCAGCACTCGCAGATTGAACGCAGGACTTTCAATGCCTCCTGATTGCCGTAATCGTTGCACGCCGTCCCAAGATAGGGCGGATCGAACACAAAGAGCGCATTTTGGGACGGGATGAAATCACGGGGGCGGACGGTTCCGGACGGCAGCTTAAACGGCGTGTCGATGCCGGAGAAGGTAACGGAACACGGGAGAACGTCACGAAGCCACCCGGCGCACGCATCGAGACGAAGGGGGACTACGGGGAGGCGGTTGTACAGCTTGCCCGTGGACGAAACCAGTTTGTAGGTTTTCATGCTGTACAGGTAGAACCAGCGAGAAACCGTCTGATGATCGACAAAGCCGAAGTCGGCGAGCTGTTGTTTTATCGTGTCGAAGACGAACTGCCGACGTTCAGGGGGCAGCGGCGTATGAATTTCGCCTTTGGGAACGGGACGACCGAGCGTTTCGAGGAAGTGGATCCGCAGACGTTCGGTCTTGTCTGCATTGCGCAGGCGCGCGCGGTAGTTGTCAAAGTCATTCCACACGACATCGAGGTCGGGCCGCGCCTGTTTGATGTAGTGTGCACAGATGCCGGAGCCACCGAACACGTCAAAGACAGTGCAGTTTTTCGGCAGTTTGCGCGCAATTTCGGTGAGTTCAGCCCCCCAATGCCCTTTATGGCCGCAGAACGGCAGGGGCGGTCTTATGTTTCGCATTCATTCCACCAATGGTAAGGGCGTCAACATTGACGCACCGTAAAGAATGAGGCGTGAAAAAATTTATTGTGAAATCCTAATTACGATTTCACCCCAAAAATCACCACGTGGAATCATGCAGACAACGCGCAATCACGCGCACTTTCACGAGGTGGAACGATGGACAAGGAGAAACTGAAAGCCCTCGGATTGGATGACGGCAAGGCCGACGAGGTGCAGAAGCTGTTCGGAGCGGACGAGGCGAAACGGCAGGAGGCGGACAAGGCCGCCGCGCTTGAGCGCGAACAGCTCAAAGAGAGCGTGAAGAATTACGAGGCACAGCTGGCCACGCTCAAAACGAACAGCGGCGACGCCGAAGCGTTCAGGGCGCAGATCGCACAGCTTGAGGCCGACAACAAGGCAAAGGCCGGGGAATACCAAAAAAGCCTCGAAGCCCAGCGCGTGCAGGCCGCCGTGCGCCTTGCACTTTTGAGCCGCGAGCACCGCCCGCACGACGCCGAGATCGTCGCCGGCCTCATCGACCTGGACAAGATCGAAATTGACGAACGCGGCAACATCAAACGCGGCCTCGACAAGCAACTTGAGGCGCTTGAAGAAAAGCGCCCGTTCCTGTTTGACCAGGGCACGAAGACGCCGACAGGTGCGAAGCCGTTTGCGCCGAACCCGGCGGGCAAGCCCGAAGAGAAAAAGCAGGAAGAGAAGAAATCAATCGGAAAGGAACTGGCCCAGCGCGCCGTTTCGGCAAAGCTCAGGGCAAAGGGCATCACAAAGAAGGAGGACTAAACCATGGCCATGAAGAAGATCGTCAAAAAGTATGACGGGAGCGCCGAATTCATCATCGGCGACCACTATGTGAACATCAAACGGCTCATGCCACGGGCAACGAGCGAGATGCCCGGATACGCAACGCGGGTCGGCGACCGGTACGTCGTCACCGCCGGAACGCTCATCATGAACGGCGACGAGGCGCTCAAGAGCACGGCCCCTGTTGGTCTGTGCTTTCGGGACGTGGACGTGACAGACGGCGATGCAATGATCGCCGTAACCGTTCACGCCGTCAGACCGCATCTCGCTGGACATCGCGTGCCATTGCGTGGTCGTGAACAGTGCCATCCTCGAACGTGAAAAGACCGTCGAGGTGGACGGCGTCCATCATTTCCTCAACGGCGAGGGCTACACGGACGAGGGCGTCGTCGAGGCACTGTTCAGCGACTGCTTGCTTTTGGCCGAGGAGACCATGAACGCACTCCGCAACGTGCCCGGCGTTTCGGACATCGGCATCATTCCCACGGCGTCGATGGAAGACTTCCCGCACTGCCAGAGCCAGGTCGTGGCCACCGTCTCGATGCTCACACAATTCATTGAAGATTTCTTGTGATTTGATGGGGGAAGCGTCCCCCTGCGCGGCTATTTGCGTTGCAAATACGCCGCTACCCCCTCTGCGGGGACACCCCGCAACGCCCCGCAGTTTCTACACAATAGGAGGCTACTATGCCTGAGAAATATGGCGTTTATGCGCAACTGGTGCCGTCGGTGGCAAGTACCCCGGTCGATACCAGCACCAATATTGTTTTCATTGGCGCGGCCAAGATTGAACTGGTCGATGGTTGGGAAAACAAAGACCTGATCAACCATCCGATCTACATTTCGTCTTTATCCGACTATGAAAAGAAGCTCGGCGGCGGTCTTGCGTCTGAAGGATTCAATCTCACCGAAGCGGCAGAAGCCGCGTTTAGTGTCGTCGGCATTTCTGGCGCATATTTCATCAATGTACATGATCCGAATGTTGAGGATGAAGACCTCAAGTCGGACGAGCTGTTTATCGGTTCGGCGGCTGCCAAAACGGGCATCTATGCCGTGCAGAGGCTGTGGCCGCTTTATGGCGCAGTGCCCAACCTCATCTGCTGTCCGGGCAAGACCTCGGGAGCAATTGTGACAGCCCTCAAGACCGTTGCCACCAAGTGCAATGGTCACTGGGACGGCATGGCCGTCTTTGACGTGGTACAGGATGCCGCACAGGCCGTGAAAGGCATCGTCCAGACGGAAGATGTTGCAAACGACAACAAGTTTGAGAACGGCATCGCCGTGTGGCCCTCGGTCAAATCGACATCCGGCAACGTCATTTCCGGCGCGGCGGTTGTGTGTGCGCTCTATGCGGCCAACGATGCCGCGCGGAACAATATCCCCGTGCGTTCGATTGGTAACACCAACGTGAGCATTCTAGGGGCGTGCCTGCGCTCGGATGGCGTGATCCTTTCGATGGAAGAAGCTGAAGCCACGCAGATTCAGCAGAACGGCATCGTGACGTTTCTGAACGTCGGTGGCGGCATCTACGTGACCTGGGGCGACCATACCTCTGCGATGGCCAACGGCGCAGTGACCGACGAACGGGCGCGTTATGACAGCAACATCCGCGTACTCCAGACCATCACCAACCGATTCCAGCAGAAATACCGCTTTGATATCGACAGCCCCATGACGCTGACCATGCGCAACAGCGTGATTCAGGAAGAAAACGACTATCTGGCTTATCTGAAATCCGTGGGAGCCATCATCGGGGACGCCACGTGTCAGTTCCTGGCCGATGACAACCCGGCAGATAACGTGGCGCTGGGGCAGTTCGTCTGGTCGATTGCGGCCACGGTCACGCCGCCGATGAAGTACGCACAGCTCAATGTTGGATTCACCAGCGCTGGCTATTCCGTCTACTACGAAGCCTGATAGGAGGGAAACATGAACCGAATTCCAATTTATGGCCAAATCAAGGGCTGCACAATTTACCCGGCCCCCGATGGCAAACCGGCTGCGAATCCTGCCGCCATTGACTGCACCATCACGCCTCCTGTGGTCACGTTCGAGACGGGCACCGTCCAGATGATGGGATCGCTCACCGTTCCCGATCAGAGCCGCATCGCCGACATGAGCCTGTCGATCACGGTGCCTGTCAGCCCTTATTCGGCCAAACTGTCGGGCAAGGGGCTAATGGGCTACGAGGCGCGCTGGGCGCAGGAAGTTACCGATCCAAGCGGCGCAATCCGCGTTGTGCAGGGCGTGTGCTACATCTCGGGCTATGTCACGCAGATTCCCGCGTCTGCCGTCAATCCCGGTGCCGAAGGCACGTCGGATTACAATGTATCGGTCGTCAAATACCGCCTCGTTGTGGACGGCAAGGAACTTCACAACATCGACCGTGGCAATGGCGTTCTGATTATCGACGGCGTGGACTATCGGTCTGAGGTCGATAAGCTGCTCTGAGGCAAGAAAAAAGGCGGCCCAAACGAGCTGCCTTAGCCAAATCAGCTATCTTCTTTAACCGCCATGACTAATCCGCTTATAAACAGGAAAGCCCCGATAATACCAGCGATTACACTGACAAACGGATGGTTGCATTGCCAAGCGACCCAAGCAACGCCAAAAGCTATCAATCCGCCTACCATTCCGTGAACATGTGGATCTTCGTCAACTTTTCCCATGGCAACCTCCTTCGAGCGTTCCTGTGCTGGCAACGCACACACTAACAGAATATTCACTAAGGAGTCAAAATGAAGACACTTTCTCTGTCAAAACCTTTTCAGCTTCGCAACGGCAACGAGATTAAGGCACGGCGGATTACAACGTATCGGTCGTCAAATACCGCCTCGTCGTGGACGGCAAGGAACTGCACAACATCGACCGTGGCAATGGCGTTCTGATTATCGACGGCGTGGACTATCGGTCTGAGGTCGATAAGCTGCTCTGAGGCATGAAAAAAGCCGCCCCGGCGGGGCGGCTACCAGAAAAGCCAAAACAGGAAAACTAATGGAATCACGAAGCAAACTGACGCTATACCGAAAATAAGCAAGCAGTAAAGAAGGTCTAAAACTTTCCCGATTATGCCAACTGATGGCTTGGTCGGCTCATAATGAAATGCAAACATATCTTCGCCCTCCTTGCTTGAGGTCTCTAAGGTATGAATAGTCACCATCCCCCAAGAAGTCAAAAGGAAAAAAGACATGGAAAAGCTCTCACTCTCAAAACCTTTCAAACTCAATGATGACCGAATAATCACCGAACTGTCACTCCTCTTCGATGAGCTATCGGTGGCCGATTTCCGACAAATCAGACAGTTGGAATCTCAGATTACAGACAACAAAATTGTGGATACCGAAAGCATGGTCAAACCCAAGAATTTCTCCTTTGAATTTCAGCTTGCGTCTGGATTTTTGGCCGCTGTCAAGGGGACGAATGGCATGAGAATCAACGATTTCACACGTCTACCTATGACGGACGCTATAAGCCTCGCAAGAACTGCCAGTTTTTTTTGGCTAGGTGTGGATTAAAGCAAACTTTTGACATCGTGCGTCTGCACGGTGTCATTGGCCAGTTGGCCATTCAATACCACACGGACATTGTGAGATTGCTAGAGATGCCCATTGTGTCACTCTACTACCACTTCTTATTATAGTCTGTTTAGTATCTTGATTTAACGGTCTCAAACTGTTAGACGTTGCGTTCCAACGC
>CAMCLY010000170.1 GCA_945875805.1 uncultured Myxococcales bacterium
CGGGGGGTGTGGGGGGACTGGTCCCCCCACACAAAAAATTAACGAATGACGCGGCGGAGGACGGCCGATACAAGAAGGGCAGACGCCGTGGCAACCGTCGATACAAGAATCGACTTGCCGACCTCATAGGCGAGGTCCATGCAACGGGATTTGCAACAATCGTCGCTGGATTTGTAGCCGCAATGGCAACGGCAACAACAACAGTCGCAACAGTATCCGCAATCACAGCAGTCGCAACAATCGCAACAATCGCAATCGCAGTCACAGCAGCACTTGTTGTCACAGCAACACTTGTCGTCTTTGCAGCATTCGTCTTTGCAGCATTCGTCTTTGCAGCATTCATCTTTGCAGCATTCGTCTTTGCAGCATTCGTCTTTGCAGCATTCGTCTTTGCAGCATTCGTCTTTGCAGCATTCTTTTTCTTCACTCATGATAAAACCTCCGTTTGAAAACGAAAAAACCTACCAAAACCGCCAGTTTGGCGCCCTGTGCGTCAAAAACGGTTTGCCCATAATAGGCAAAAAAAAAGGCTGTCAAGCACAAAAAATCGCCCGACCATCATCGAAAATTATCCATAAAAAAGCGCCTTAGGTGAGTGTAAAACGCATATTGACATACAATTTTTTATTTAAATTTTGTGAAAGTTTGCGTTATAAGGGGAATCGTCGTGTGGCACAGAAGCGTAAATCCAGACCTTGGATTTACGCTTTTTTGTTTTCAGGACGTGTGTTTGGCTTTCTCGCGGGGTCTGCCTGCGAGGGGGTCACGGGTGTGGGGCCATAGGCCTTGATATATAGAAAAGAGCAGGTGAGTATTTATGGTAAATGAAGTGAGTGGTCATGCGGAACGAAACGTGACGACTTTTCTCCTCGTGATGCTGGCATCGCTGATGGCGTTTGCGCCGTTTGTGACGGATATGTATTTGCCGGCATTCCCGCTCATGCAGGATTTTTTTGACGCGAGCAAGTCGGAGGTCCAGCTTGGACTGACGACGAGCATGGTTGGACTGGCGATCGGGCATTTGATCATCGGCCCGTTGAGCGACAAATTTGGTCGCAAGGTTCCTCTTCTCGCCTCGCTGGCGTGTTTTGCAGTGGCGTCGGCATTCTGCATCATGTCGACGAACATCGTGATGTTTGTCGCGCTTCGATTTTTGCAGGGATTTGGGGCATCAGGCGGCGTCGTGTTGGCGCGCAGCATTGCCACGGATCTGTATTCGGGGTCGCCGCTTGCGCGCGTGATGGCGATCATCGGCGCCATAAGCGGGATAGCGCCGGTGCTTTCGCCGGTCATCGGTGGCGTGCTTTTGAGCTTTAGTCCCTGGCAGGGCATTTTTGCCGTACTTCTGGCGATAGGGATTGTGTTGCTGGTCTCGAGTTTCCGGCTCCCCGAATCGCACCCCATCGAAAAACGGCGCGACATGTCTGTACTGAAGTCGTTTGCGCAGATCGTCCCGCTGATGAAGAACCGCGAGTTCCGGCTTTACACGTTGATGCGCGCGTTCTGCATGTTTGCGTTTTTTGGCAACATCTCGGCGTCGCCGTTTATTTTTCAGCAGGTGTATGGATTTTCGGCGTTGGCGTTCAGCCTGATTTTTGGGGTCAATGCGCTGACGATCGGGGCGTGTGCAATGCTTTCGGTCAGGTTTAAGACGCCTCAGATGAGCATTCGCGCGGGGACGTCGATTTTTCTGTTTTCGTCGGTGTGCGTGGCAGTGTCGCTGTACTGTCATGCGCCCTTTGCCGTGTTTGAGGCGAGCGTGTGGTTGATGCACGCGGGGTTTGGGCTCATCCTTGCGCCGATGATCGCGTTGGCCATGAATGCAGGCCGGGCCAATGCGGGGCTTGCCAGTGCCGTGTTCGGGGCTGCGGAATTTGTGGCGGGCGGCATTTCCTCGCCGATCGTCGGTCAGGGGAGCATTTTTGTGACGCCGGGGATTATCCTCGTCTCGGGTGCCGTCCTGACGTTTGCCACGGCAGCCTTTGTCCGATACGGCGACAGACGCCTTGATAAAAAGGCGCTTTGCTGTTGCCACGCCCATGAAAATGTTTAGACTGCGCGCCGCCCGTTGGCGGCCAAAATCGCAGAGGTCTGCATCGGCTGCGCGGCGTACATTCTACACAGGACGAGGTGTTTTATGGCCTGGCAATATAGCGACAAGACGAAAATTCTCTTCATGAACGCCGTCAACGGCAACGAGAAAAGCCATTTTGGCGAACTCCCCGACGCCGACGGCGTGGGCGAGCACGGTTCGATAGCGTGTGGCGATGCCATGCGCTTCTATTTTAAGGTCAAAAAGGCGGACAATCCCGTCGACGACAAAATTATTGCCGCCAAATATTCGACGTTCGGTTGCACGAGTGCCATCGCCTCCAGCGAGGCGCTTTGCGAGATCATCGAAAAAGGCGAGTACACGCCGATCGAGGCATTAAAAATCCGAAACGAGGACATCGTGCAGTTTCTCGAAGGCCTTCCATCGCAGAAAATTCACTGTTCGGTGATGGGCGCCGAAGCCCTTGAGGCCGCCGTGGCCGACTGGGCGCAAAAACGCGGCGTCGATCTCGAAGCCCTGGGCGTGCATCTCCAGTCCAAAGAGGACGAGGGCAGCCGCCTCGTATGCACATGCTTTAACATCACCGAGGCCGAACTCAAACGCCGCATCGTCGAACTCAACCTCCACACCATCGACGACGTCATAGGCGCACTCAAAGCCGGCGGCGCGTGCGGTGCTTGCCAGCATGCCCCCGGCGGCATCCAGGACCTCCTCGACGAACGTTGGGGCGTCCAGGAATCCCTCCCCGAAACGGCCGAAAAACCCAAAATCTCCCCCTTCCAGCTCTCCAAGCAAATCCAGACCGTCATCGACGAAGACATCCGACCCATGCTCGCCGACGACAACGGCGACGTCGAAATCGTCGATATCAAGGAAAACCTCGTCTACGTCGAACTCACCGGCGCATGCGCGACCTGTCCCGGCGCCAGCGGTACCGTTCAATACGTCATCGAAAAGAAACTTCGCGAAAAAGTGGACGACGCGTTGCGCGTCATTCCCGTCTGATATGTTTGCGACGCGGTGAGCCTTGGGTGGGGGAAGTCTCCCCCTACGTCGCTCGTTGCGCGGCGTATTGAACGCCAGTGAAATAGCCGCGCGCGGCAAGGCGTATCGCGACCGAAGGGCGAGATAGCCGCCGCCCAACCACGCGCCTACCCCCTCGGCGGGGAGCCCCCCGCAACCCCCGACCAACCCTCAGGTCGCACTGAAATACGGGAAGTTTTGTAGAAAATACTACAAAAGATATAAAGTTACGTTTGGAGATGTAAATATGACAATATATTTGGACAATAATGCAACCACGCGCGTGCCGCGCGAAGTCGTGGAGGCCATGACGCCGTATTTTGGCGAGATATATTTTAATCCGAGTTCGATGTACGAATCGGCCAAACAGTCAGCCGGGGCGATGGAGGCCGCGCGAGGCGTGGTGGCATCGTTTGTTGGGGCGCCAAAAACGAGTGAGATTTTGTTTACATCGTGCGCAACCGAATCCAATTCGACTGCCATTCGGGGGGCGGCGATGGCCAATCCCGCTCGGCGGCACATCATCACGTCGACCGTCGAGCATCCCGCCGTGCTTGCGCTCTGCGAGGAACTCGAGCGCGAGGGCTACGAAGTCGACCGGATCGGCGTGAATGAACGCGGCGAGATCGACATGAAGGCGTATGTCAAGGCGCTCAGGCCGGGGCAGACCCTCATCGTGTCGATCATGGCGGCCAACAACGAAACGGGCGTCGTCTTTCCCATCGAGCGCCTGGCGGCGATTGCAAAAGCGACCGACCCTCGGATTCTCTTTCACACCGATGCGACACAGGCGGCCGGGAAACTCGCCATCGACCTGACGCACGCCTGGAAAGACGTCGATTTTCTGTCGTTTTCGGGACACAAGATTCATGCGCCCAAGGGAATCGGCGTGCTGTTCATGCGCACGGGCGCGGCGTGTCGTCCGTTTTTGTATGGCGGGCATCAGGAACGCGGGCGTCGCGGCGGCACCGAAAACATTCCTTATATTGTCGGGTTGGCCAAGGCATGCGAGCTTTCGCAAAAACGGATCGCCGACGGGCCGCGGATTGCGGCGTTGCGCGACCGCCTCGAAGCCGGGCTCAAAAAAATTCCCTACGTCGTCATCAATGGCGAGGGCGCAGAACGCTTGCCCAACACGACGAACGCGGCGTTTCATTATATCGAGGGCGAGGGGATTCTGTATCAGCTCGACCTCGCCGGGATTTGCGCGTCCAGCGGGTCGGCCTGCACGTCCGGGTCGCTCGACCCCTCGCATGTCTTGCGCGCCATGCACGTGCCGTTCACGGCCGTACACGGTTCGATTCGATTCAGCATGAGCGAGGAAACGACCGAGGCGGACATCGATCACGTCATCGAGGTCATGCCCGGCATCGTGGCGAACCTCCGAAAACTCTCGCCGTACTGGGATAACGAAAAACAGGCGCCGCGTGAGACCGCACTCATCGTCGAAAAATCGTAGACATCACGACATAATGGGATAGAATATTCAGCCGAAATTTGTGTATATATGCAAATTTCGGCTTGTTTTGTATATATAATCATAAATTTTATATATGCAAAGTTTGTGTATCACATTTTTAAACAACAACCGTATCACCAACTACAAAGGGATTTCATCTAATGTCCAAACGCCACCGTCTCCAGAATTACATTCTTCGTCGTTTTGAAGTGACGATCGATTCGATCAGCGCCCGGGGGTGGGGGCAGGGAACGTTTTTGGGGGAAGGGGAACGGCGGATTCCGGCGGAGGTGCGCGGGGCGCTTCCGGGCGATGTGGTGCTCGCCGAAGGGCGCGGCATCGACAAGGGGATGATTCAGGCCATTCTGGTCGAAATTCTCCAGTCAGGGTATCCGCGCCAGGCGTCGTCGTGCCCGCATTCCTGTGTGCGTTGCGACAAGGACACGGGGTGCGGCGGCTGTACGTTGCGCGAGTGCGATTATGAAACGCAGTGCCGGATCAAGCGCGATATTTTGGTGTCGATGTTGAAGCAGAACGGGCTCGACATGCCCGTCGATCCGATTCTTCCGTGCGCGAACCAGGCGTATTATCGCAACAAAATGGAGCTGTCGTTTGGCCCAGACGGGGCCGACGCACTCGGGGTGGGGCTCCATCCCTCGGGCTTCCGTTTTGAGGTCATTTCGATGAAGCATTGCGACATGCTTTCGCCGCTTTTGGTCGAACTCGCCCAAAAGACGGAGGCCTGGGCGCGTGAACTCGGGCTGGCCTATTACCGGTTTCGCGAAAACGCCGGTTTTTTGCGCACGCTGACGTTGCGCCACGGAAAGCGCACGGACGCGTACATGGTCATCCTCACGACGTCCGGCGAGTCCGAGGTGCGGATGGGCGACGGCTCGGTGCGCGACGCAAACGACGTCGTGCGCGAGTATGCCGACCGCGTCCTGGCCACGTTGAATCCCCCCATCGACAGCTTCTACTGGACGACCGTCACGCCCCAGAAAGGGCGCCAGACCTCCATCGACGACACGCTCATCTTCGGCTCGCCCGTGCTGCGCGAAACGATGTTCATGCCTGACGAGGCGCACGCCCTCCATTATGAGGTGTTGCCGCACGCGTTTTTTCAGCCCAACACCCTGCAGGCTGAAAAACTCTATCAGGTCGTCCTCGACATGGCCGCGCCACACATGACGCCCAACACGCCCGTCCTCGACCTCTACTGCGGAACCGGAACGATCGCGCTCAGTTTTGCCCGGCACGGGCATCGCGCCGTGGCCATCGATATCGAAAAACAGGCCATCGAAAATGCGCGCGAAAACGCCCGCAAAAACGGCCTCGAAGACGCCATCTCTTTTTATGCGGGCGATACCGCCGAAATCTTGCGCGAACTTCTGGACGGGCAGGCGAACTTTGACGGATTCCTGCTCGTCGTCGATCCGCCGCGGCGCGGGCTGCTCCCGCCCGCCTACCGCCAGATCCTGCGCATCCGCCCCGACACCCTCATCTATGTTTCGTGTAACCCCGAATCCCTCGCCCAGGATCTGGCGCGGTTTAAAGTCGACGGGTACGACATCTGCCGGATTCAGCCCGTCGACATGTTGCCCCAGACGGCACACCTCGAGACGGTCGTGTTGTTGTCAAAACGCAAATGTTAAAAAGTAAATTCTT
>CAMCLY010000171.1 GCA_945875805.1 uncultured Myxococcales bacterium
GGCGGGGCCCTGGGGGGCAAGTTTGGGGTGTTTGTGTCGTGCTTGCCTGGGTTTGAGATGGGGTGGGGGTGTTCTTTTCGTGTTTGGACTGGCGAGTTGTGGGTTTGGGAGTGAAGATTTTGTGCGAGAGCGAGAAAGATTTGTGGGGGTGAGTGAAGACATGGAAGGGCGGCGTATGCGCGCGAGGCCAAGGGCCGAGCCCATAGCCGCCCGCGCGTGGCGTATCGGGCGGAGGCCGATAGCCCGCGCCCCAAAAGAAGAAGGATTTTGTGTACATGAAAAAGGCGTGAAATATAGGGATAATATGGTAGAAGCGCGCGAGTTTTGGAGGTTTTATGGATTACAGACAGGCATCGGTGATTGAGCTTCTAAACGTTCTTGAACGCGAGGGTATGCTTTCTCAGGAACAGGTTCAGCGAGTACGGATACGGTACGGGGTAATTCGGGCACTGATCAAGAAGGAAAAGGCGTCGAATCCGCGTTACGAGCCGTCGGCGGTCGAAATTGTGATGGCCTCTGGGGCGACGCAGGCGAACGGTGGTGCGCTGGATGAGGAAAAGATCGTCGAGCTATGGGCGCGGGCGAAGGGGGTGCCGTATTTGCGGATTGATCCGCTGCGCCTGGATCAGAAACTGGTGGTGGAAACGTTCAGTCAGAATTTTGCGCGTTTGAACGTGGCGTTACCGATTTCGCTTGTGGACGGGGTGCTGACGCTGGCGATAGACGTGCCGCGGAACGACGATCTTGTGATGTCGCTTCGTGCGACCAACCGGTATGACATTCGGACGGTGATGTCGTCGCGGACGTCGATTTTGCGGTGCATCGCGGAGATTTACGGGTTCAAGACGAGTGTGGCGGCGGCGGCGGACGAGCAGTCTGCGGCGGTCAACCAGGTGCAGCTGGCGATAGGCAACCTCGAGCAGTTCATGTCGATTCGCCAGCTGGAGGACATCGATGCCTCGGACAGCCACATCGTCAACGCGGTGGATTATCTTCTCAACTATGCGTTCAGTCAGCGCGCGACGGATATTCATTTTGAACCGCATCGCGAGCAGTGCACGGTGCGTCTGAGGATTGACGGTGTGCTGCACGTTGCGCACACGTTGCCGATCGTCGTGCATGCGCCGCTTGTGTCGCGCATTAAGACGCTGGCGCGCATGGATATTGCGGAAAAGCGCCGGCCGCAGGACGGCCGAATCAAAACGACCTTTGACAACCGCGAAATCGAGCTTCGTGTCTCGACGATGCCGGTGGCGTTTGGCGAGAAGATGGTCATTCGCGTGTTTGACGCGGGGAAACTCTTTCAGGGGATCGACGGGCTGGGGATGGATGCGGAGGAACTGCCCAAGTTTCGCCGGATGATTGCGGCCAGGACGGGTCTCATTCTGGTGACGGGCCCCACGGGAAGCGGCAAAACGACGACGCTTTACAGCGCGTTGCGCGAACTTTACTCGCCGGAGGTCAACGTCACGACGATCGAAGACCCTGTGGAAATGGTCTATGAGGATTTCAACCAGGTTCAGGTGCAGCCGAAGATCGGGCTTAATTTTGCGCATGCCTTGCGCACGGTGTTGCGTCAGGATCCGGACATTGTGATGGTGGGCGAGATACGCGACGAGGAAACGGCGCACATGGCGGTGCAGGCGGCGCTGACGGGACATCTCGTGCTTTCGACGTTGCATACGAACGACGCGCCTTCTGCGGTGACGCGTCTGCTCGATCTGGCGATACCGCCGTTTCTGCTGTCCTCGTGTCTTCTTGGGTGTCTTGCCCAGCGCCTTGTGCGCAAGATTTGCCCGCATTGCAAGGCGGTGGAGACGCTCAGCCAGGAGCAGATGCACCTTTTGGGGCTTCGCCCGCTGTCGACGCAACGCACTACCCTTCACGTTGGGGTTGGGCGCGGCTGTCCGGACTGCCGCAAGACGGGGATGTACGGTCAGACGGGCATTTTTGAGGTCATGGAAGTGAGCCCGACGTTGCGGCATATGATCCATGACGCGGCGGATTCCGAGAAGCTGACGCGTGCGGCGCGTTCGGACGGCATGCATACGTTGCTCGAAAGCGCGCTCAAAAAGCTTGGGTCTCAGGAAATACCGCTTGGAGAGGTCGTCCGTGTGCTTGGACTCGGCTAATGACCATGGCTTTGGGTTGGCCATGGTTTGTGACTATTCAGACGCCATAAAGGGAATTCGCGTTGTCAAAGATCATTTTGGCGAGTGCCTCGCCACGCAGAAAGATGTTGCTGGAAAGTGCCGGAGTGGATGTGACGGTGGAAGCTTCGGAAGTGGACGAACGCCATGAAGGGGAAGAGACGCCCCTGAACTATGTCCGCCGCATTTCGCGAGAGAAAGCGCGTTGGGTATCGGAGAAACATCCGGAAGAGAAGGTGATCGTGATTGCGGCGGACACGATTGTCGTTCAGGACGGACGCATTCTGGGCAAACCAGCCGATACGGCGGAGGCATCCAGGATGCTGTCGCAACTGAGCGGCCGCGTTCACTCGGTGATGACGGGGGTGTGCGTGGTGGATGTACGCAGGCGTCATACGAAACAGTTTGTATGCGAGACGCATGTGCATTTTACGGAACTGAGCGAGGCGCGAATCCGACGGTATGTGGAGAGCGGAGAACCGCTTGACAAGGCGGGTGCGTATGGGATCCAGGGACATGCGGCGGGTTTTGTATCTCGGATTGAAGGATCGTATACGAATGTCGTGGGGCTTCCGCTGTGCGAGACCCTGGCGGCACTGGAAAATTTGGGAATTTATGAATCATTGGAACTGAATGCGTCCTAAGTGTTTTAACACATGGATATATGCAAGGTGCAAAACAAAGCGATTGTTTAGTAAAAAAACAATCACTATCCATTGACAAAAGTCATCGTGAAACGTAGAGGCATGGCTTTGGGGGGGGCGGCATGACAATGCGTGATGGACAGACAGAGTTGCATAGGAGAGTCTTAAGATGTCAAAGAATCTGACGAAGCGCCAGGCCGGCGTATTTTTGTATATTTACGACTATATTCAGGAGAATCACTATCCGCCCACGGTCCGTGAGATTGCGGATTCGTTTGGCATCAGCTCGACGAATGGCGTGGTGGAGCATCTCAAAGCGCTTGCGCGCAAGGGATTTATTGAAAAAGATTCGTTTAAGAGCCGTGCGATACGACCGCTTGTGCCTCGAGAGCTGGCGGTGACGGTTCTGGAAGGAGGGACGATCACGATTCCTCCGACGGCGCCGGCGGCGACGAGGACGCGTCGTCACGGGACGCGCAACTATGCGCAGATGGAGAAGCCTGCGCGTCAGCTTCGCGTGCTTGGCAATATTGCGTGCGGGACGCCGATTTTTGCGGAAGAGAATTTTGACAACGCCCTCGACATCGATCCGAGCATTTTCAGCCATGGGGCAGAAGACTGTTATGCGTTACGCGTTCGAGGGACGAGCATGATTGGAGACGGGATCATGCCGGGTGATATTGTGGTGGTTCGTCCACAACAGACGGCCGAAGACGGAGAACTGATTGCAGCGATGCTTGACGGGAGCGCCACGGTCAAACGGTACACCAAGCGCAAAGGCGTGGTTCAGCTTCTTCCCTCAAACCCCGACATGGAACCCATCGTCGTTCGCCCCGAAGACAACGTGGATTTCAAGATTTTGGGATCTATCCGTGGTGTCCTGAGATTTTACCAATAAAAAAAACGTCCCGTCTTGCCTTCTTAAAGCCGGTGCCTAAACAAGTTCGCCGCATTGGACAACGCGTATAAAACCGAGCGGTTTTCCCTTTCGCGGCGTTCTTGTTTCGCTTTACTTTTGTGTGTTCTGCGCTACATTGCGCGCAACGTGTTTCCAGCAATGGAAATTTATTTAACCCCTTTCATTTAGGATCAAATCAATGGCAGACGAAAAAAAACAGCCCCAGGGTCTTCAATTCCAGATCAACGAAGCCACCGCTCAGGGGCTTTATGCTAACCTGGCCATCGTCAGCAACATGGACAGCGAATTCATTCTCGATTTTGCGTTTGTGCAGCCCGGCCAGAACCCCGTCAAAGTACATTCCCGCATCATCATGAGCCCGAAACAGGCCAAACGTCTTGCCGTCACGCTCTCCAACGGCATCGTTCAATACGAAGAAAAACACGGCAACATCGACATCTCCGCTCCCGAAGCGAAGTAAGTTTTTCGGAGCCCGTTTATGCGCTTTGCCACCGTCATCTGCGCCGCAGGTGGCGGTTCGCGTATGGGACAACCCAAAGCGCTGTGCCGCCTCGGATCAGACGAGACCTTTTTATCTTCCATTGTCTCGTCCATCCAGTCTGTCGGCCTTCCATCCCAAATCATCGTGGTCGTCGGGGCAGAATCCCGGCAGATCATTCAAAGTCACGCCAGCCTGGCTGTCACTTGGGTGGAAAACCAGGCATGGGCGTTGACACACATGCTCGACTCCCTGCTTTGCGGCCTGCGCGCCATCCAGACATCATGCCCATGCCCCGTGCTCCACTGGCCTGTCGACTGTATCGGAGTGCGTTCCGTCGATGTACGCCACCTGCTCGAAGCCCCCGACGCCCCCTTCTGTGCCCTGGCTCACCATGGCGTTCCTGGCCATCCCGTGCGCATTTCAAGCGATACCGTGTCGTGGCTTCTCGAACACGCCCATCGCTACCAATCGTTGCGCGACATTCTCGCCCATCGATCATGTTCGTATGTCGAAGCCCCCAAAGAAGTGCTCACCAACTGCAATGATCCCAATTCACTTTCAGATTTCATAGCACACAAGCCGTAGATGTGGTAAGGGAAGGGTGCTTCCGTCATCGAAGCCGGTTCGGCTTTTCAAAAACCAACATGCATTTTTTACAGGAGCGGACATGTCTGAGGTTTCTTCGTCGTGCATTCGTCGCGTAGGTATCCTTTTTGCCGGTGGCCCGGCCCCCGGCGCCAACGCCGTCATATCTTCTGCAGCATTGGCTTTTCTCAAAGCTGACATCGAAGTGGTGGGCTTCCTCCACGGGTATTCCAAACTTCAGGACTTTGACGAAGAGAAGAGCCCCCTTCTCGAAGGCGACGCCTATGAAATGCTGACATTTTCAAGCATCATTGGGGCACGCAACCGACGCGGAATTATGATCGGCACGGCTCGCGCCAATCCCGGAAAGATGATTCAGTGTCCCGCCGATCTCGACGATCCCGCCAAATCCGAACCGCTCAAAAAGACGTATCTCGGCTTGCGTAGCCTCGGCGTCGATGCGCTCATCTCCATCGGCGGTGACGACACGCTCAAAACGGCCAACAAACTCTACGAATGGCAAAACCACGCCCAGGTCAAAGAACGCGTTCGCGTCGTGCACCTGCCCAAGACGATCGACAACGACTACAACGGCATCGATTTTACGTTCGGTTACTTCACCGCCGTCAACTTCATGGCACAGGAAATCCGCAATCTCGAAGCCGACGCCCGCGCCTCCGGCGCCTACTTCATCGCCGAATGTATGGGCCGAAAGGCCGGATGGCTCTCCTATGGCGTAGCCATGGCCGGCGAAGCCCAGATGGTCATCGGCGTCGAAGATATTCCCCTTATGATGAAAAATGCCGGTAAACCGTACAACGGACACCTCGATATCGGCGTCCTCGTTGACCACATCATCGAACTCATCACCGCACGCCGTGCCCGCCACCAGAAATTCGGCGTCATCGTCCTGGCCGAAGGCCTCGCCGAAAATCTCCCACCGGATTTTCTCGGTGCCACCACCCTCGACGAACACGGTCACATTTCCCTGGGCGACGTACACCTCGGTCACCTCGTGGCCAAAATGTGCATGAAACGGCTCGAAGAACTCAAACTTCCAAAGACCAAAGTCAACGGCGTGCAGCTCGGGTATGAAGCACGCTGCGCAAGCCCACACGCGTTTGACGTCATGCTCGGATCATGCCTCGGCGTCGGGGCATACGTCGCCCTCGTCGAAAAAAATCTCGATGGTCATATGGTCTCTTCGGTCGGACAGCTCGATCATTGCTTCGTGCCCTTCTGCGAACTCGTCGATCCCAAAACACTCGTCACCGAAGTCCGCTACATCAACCCCAACAGCGACTTCCATCGACTCGCCATGCTCTTGACCGACGACCTCGGCAACAAACTCTAGTTTTTTGTTTTTTTGTGGGGGGACCAGTCCCCCCAC
>CAMCLY010000172.1 GCA_945875805.1 uncultured Myxococcales bacterium
CCGAGGGGGGCGGCGCGTATTTGCCCAAAGGGCAAATAGCGACGTGGGGGGACACCTCCCCCCCACACACAAAAAAAAACACTTCGCGTTTTCACACATTATCTCGCGCACAACAAATGGGTTTGTGTTTGTCAAAAACGATGGGGATTGAGTATACTTTTCAATCCATGAATCGGCGAGCCGTCTGCAGAGATTAACCCTTGTTGTATTTGGGCCATCACACGGATGCCATGGTCCATATCCACCTCCCACTGGGTATGCACTGTGAAGTTAGAAAGTATCGAATCCGAAGCGAAAAAAGTAGAACCCTCCCAAACGGGGGAAAAGCGCAAGTCTGACGAGGGACTGAAAGCGCTGTGGAATGACCCGGAACTCGCGCCCAGGACATTGCCGTGTGTGATGCCCGTGTCGCGGTTTGAGGGGACAAACGAGGTGTACATCCAGTCGAGCGCGTTCAACGCCCTGCAGGAACCGCCGGCACAGACGCCGTCGTTTGAGGGGACAAACGAGGTGTACATCCAGTCGAGCGCGTTCGATGCCTTGCAGGAGGGAGAGAACGGAGGGGAGTGTGCGCCGGCCGCCGAACCTGGGCGCATGTCCGTTCAGGGGATTCGTCTGGCGCCACCCATGCTTCAGAGCAAGGCCCTCGACGGAAACCTCATCGGAATCGTCGGAAACAGCGGCATTCTCCCGACGGTCGATATCGACAAATCCTTTGACATGCCCGTGATCGAGGATGCGGGGGAGCTGACGTCCTCACACCTCGAAATGCCGCTGGATATCGGGGATGAGACGGAAGAAGAAACGGAGGACGGGGGCTCGGCGGTGTATGCGTCACGGATGAACGCCGGAATGCTGGGCACGCGACTGCCGGACAAACCGGCCGCCAGCGTGGGCATCCTGCCGCAGCCCCTGCGTTTCGGGCTTCCGCCTCGCGAGGCGATGTCGGGACCACTCCATCCCGAAGACATGACCTCGCTCAGCGTGCGACGCGCCCAGGCCGAGGAGTTTGCCATCGACGGCATGGTCGATCCCATGACGACGCGCATCGGCGCCATGGACTCCGATACGGCCGACACGAGTTTTGACGACATCTACAGCGCCCTGTTTGCCGCACTCATCGACGCGCATGAGGCCACATCGCCCAGGTGCCTGTGGCTGCGTTCGGCCAGCAACGAGGCCATTCGCCACGTCATTCGCGGATTTTTGCACCGATGTGGCGACAGACTCGACAATTTTTCGTGTTACACGGCCGTCATGCCAAACGACGGAAAACCCATGGACATGACGACGGCGCTCGTGTGCAGCCGCCTTGGGTGTTACCCCGACGAACTTGGCGATAAAAAGGCGGAACGTCTGGTCAGCCATGCCAACACCCTGTTTGAACAGCGCGATTTGCGCTGGGGGCTCGACATTTTGCTCGTGCGGTTTGGCCTGAGCCATCTCGTCCTGAAACACCGCGGTGGCGAGGCCGTCCAGCTGGAATCGCGCAATGCCGTCGACATGCTGGAACTGCTGTCGGTCATCGTGTCGCGTGACGCACAGCAGGGCCCCGTCGTGCTCGTGCTGCCCGTCGAAGAGGGACGCACCATGCGCGCCTGGCGCGACGTCCTGAGGGCGCTCTATGCGCTTCACGTCCACGACGTGCTCATCCTTCTTGCGGGGAGTGATGCCGACGTCAACGCCGTCGTCTCCAGCATTGAGACGATCGACATTCCCCCGCTGACCCTGGCTGAAACGCGTGCCATCCTCTCCAAGGTTCTGACCGGAACTCGCATTTCCGCCCCGACGGTGGCGCTGATGGCCGAAAAAGTCGGCGGGCGGTACGAAAACATCCGTTTGCTTTATGCCATTCTGCGCCACCGCGGATGGCTGAAGCCGGCAGCCGACGGCGAGGAAAATCCCTGCATCGCGCCGTTCGTCAAACAACTTGGACGATCAGACGAAAGTCTGCAACACGCCTTTGTCGAATCGCTTTCTCAGGATCAGGTCGAGTTTTTGTGCCATGCCGCCTTGTTCGGAGGCACGTTCGCGCTGAGCGACATCGTCCCGTTGATTTCGCTGTGTGCGCTGGACGGCGAGGATCCATGGCTGCGACCAAAGCGAGCCGAGTGGTGCGCGCGCATGGCGCGCGAACTCACCGAGTCCGGCGATCTCGTCGAAAAGACGTCCGAAAATGCCAACGAGACGCGTTATCTCATTCCGAACGAGGAGTTCTGGTATGACATGGCCGCCAGGCGAGATCTCGAGCACGCACAGACGTTCCATGGGTGTTGTGCCCAACGCCTGAGCCACGTCGACACGGCGTTGCCGTGCACGGTGGCGTACCACTATTTTGAAGCCGGCATGATCCCGGAAGCGGTGAACGCCTGGATGCGTTGCGCGCGTGTTTTCGCTGCGCGGTTTGAAAACGCCTCGGCGCTTGAGCTCTGCGATCGGTGCCTGTCCCTGTCGGGACCCAAATTTTCCCAGGGCTATGCCGAGGCCCTGGAGCTGCGCATCGAGCTGAGCTGTCGGCTAGGAATGTACGAGGCCGCCGAACAACTCGGGCGCACTCTCCTCTCATTCCTCAAATTCCTGGGTGACGACGCGAGATCGTGTCAGGCCATGATCGTCCATGCCCATGTCTGCCAGATGAACAATCACGGCGAGGACGCGCAGTCCTTTATCCTTCTGGCCGTCAAAATCGCCGAGGCCGCCCACGACGACGATCTCATCGGCAAAGCCTATTTTGGGCTTGCCAAATGGGTCTTTGAATCCGGCGCCAAAGGCGCCTTTGTTAACGGATTGAGATACGCCGAGAAATCGCTTGAAACGCGGCGGCGTCTGGGCAATCTCCACGACATTGCCGAAAGTCAGGCGTTGTGCGCGCGCATCTACATGATGCGCGGGGAGCCCGCGCGCGCGCGGACGGCCGCATCCGAGGCATACCATGCGCTGAGCGTGTCGGGCTTCTGGTACGAAGCGCCGTGCGCGCTTACCGTCATCGCCGAAAGCAATGCGGCACTCAACACCGGGCTTCCGATGGACGACATCGAACGCGGGTTTGAAATCGTCCAGAAGACCGGCAACGTCGAAGACCGGTTCCAGCTCATCGCCACGCGATGCTTCCTTCTCATCGGAACCCTCCAGCGTCAGGCCGTGCGCGACGACCTCGACGAACTGTTCCACATGTTCGAGACCACGCCGTGCGAATCGTGGCGCACCTGGTACCTCCTCCTGAGCGCCATGTTCGATTTTTCGCGGAAAAATTACAAAAAAACAACCCAGTCCCTCAAACTCTTCTTTGATTCCGCACAAAGAAACGGAAACCTGTATCTTTTGAGCTGTGGATATGCCATGTCTGCACAGGTCAATCTGGACGTCTACAAACGCCAGCTGGGCACCGTGTCCATCGAAAAAACCGAAAAACTCTACCTTGGCGCCACCGCGCTTTTTGAATCCATTGGCGCATGGCACCGCGTGGCCGAATCCCTTCGCCGATATGCGGAATTTCTCGACTATTTCCATCGTCCCGAAGACGCCATGACGGCCCGGGCTCGCGCACAAAAGGTCGATCCCTACGAACAGTGAGGTTAAGTTTATATCATGTCCGAAAAATTCGATAAGGCCGCCCTCTTCCAGTGGATTCAGGTGGGAGCCGAAAAACTTCAGGAAGGCATCGAACGCGGCGCACAAAAGGGACAGGCCATTTCCGAAGCCATCAACGCCAAAATCGACGCCCACCCTACCCTCAAAACCGCCCGCGACAAAACCCGCGATTTCGTGCGAGAACAAAAGGAACGCCTGAGCGACGTCTCCATCGGGCACACCCGGCTTGGCGATATCCCAAACGCAGCACAGCGTCTCACCGAACGCCAGTTCTACAAACTCATCGACCGCATGCGCCAAATCGATCCCGATTTTCACTGGGACAGTGGCATGCCCTCGCCATCAGAAATGCCGGTCTTCGAAGCCTTTGAACGCCTCGGCCTCCCCTACGGCACGCCTTGGGAAGAGGTCAAAAAGACCTATCGACGCCTCATGCGGGAATGGCACCCCGACAAACACGGAGAGTCTCCCGAAGCCGAGGCACAGGCCACACGACGTACCCAGGAAATCACCAGCGCTTACGAACTCATTGCACAGCACTACGGAAAGTGATCCCAAACGACAAATTTCGTTTTGCAGACAAGTGCATGACAATTCCGTGTTATAGACCCCGTCCAGGACGGAAGAGGCTTGTTTTCCGTTTCTTTGCCCGTGTCATCGCTGCCCTCTAGTTGGAGTCTGTTCATGCCTGGAATTGGTGTCATCAGCAATCGCAACGCGCGTTTAAACAAACTGCATCCGGAACTCAAAGATCAACTGGCCTACGTCATCGGCAGCGACGGCGATGTCTCGTCCACCGGATCCATCACCGACGCCTACAAGGCCGCCGAAACCTTCCGACGCGTCGGAATCGACATCATCGCCATCAGCGGCGGCGACGGCACCGCTCACCGCACCATGGAGATCTTGCTCGACGTCTACGGATCCCATCCCCTCCCCCCCATCCTCCTCCTTCCCACGGGAACTCAGAACATGGTCCCGCGCTCCTTTGGCATCGACGGTTCCGGACTGGCCAACCTCATGCTCGCCGTCGTCCGATACCGCCACAACATCCCCATGCGCTGCATCCGCAGAAACCTCCTGCGCGTCAATAACCACATGTCGTTCATGTTCGGCTTTGGAATCGCCGCCCGGTTTATGGTCAAATATTACGAATCCGGCGAAACCAACCCCGTCGGTGCAGCCAAACTGCTCTCCAAACTCGTCTCGAGCGCGGCCGTCCAGGGCGATCTCTGCAAATCCATGATGGCAAGCATGGGCGTGAGACTCGAAATCGACGGCACTGTCGTCGAGGAACACGCCCAAATGCACACCTTTTTCTGCTCGTTCGTCGAACGTCTCCCCCTCCACTTCGTTCTCTTTCCGCGTTGCGGACGCGACGAAAATGTCTTTGAAACCGTCTACTCCGGCCGGGATCCCCTCCGCATCGCGCGTTGCTTTCCCGCCGTTTTGCGCGGAAGTTCGCGTCCCTTGCCCGATGTCACGCGCAAACTCGCCCGAAAGGTTGTCATCGATCTCGACACCCCGGAGCCCTTCACCCTCGACGGCGAGCTCTACCCGGCCACCGATCACTTTGAAGTGACAAGCGGCCCGGAGATCAACTTCCTCGTTCCCGCCCTGCAGTTCCACGCCGAAGACGAAAATTTGAGATACAGCCAGGCCGGCCCATGGGGAATGCGATTCCTGCTCTAAACCATTCTGATCCCGCGCTTTTGGGAGGGGGAAGTCTCCCCCTGAGCGGCTTTTTTGGCATGGGGCTTTGCCCCTTGCCAAAATACGCCGCTACCCCCTCTTCTGATCCCCACTCCATGCCGCCTTGAAAAACAAAGTGTGTTCCCGACACCGAAAGGCTTGCCCACGGTCGACAAAATGAGAATAAAGACGTTCCCGTGAATGTAAAGTGCCCGAACGAGGGCGCAAGATGAGGAGACGAGATGGGTTCGGTTGTTCAACGTGGAATCGTATGGGTGGCGACATTGGGGCTGTGCCTTGTGTGCGGATGTGCCTCGACATCGGGCGGCACCTCGGCATCGGGAACGTCTTCTGCGGTTTCAAAGACGTCGCAATCGCGCGATCCATCCAAAATTCACGGCGATCCCGCCCTGGATGAAGCCTATGCCTCCTGGGCCGCCGCAGGCTACCCCGAACCCGACGGCGCACACCGATACGCACTCGACGGCAAAGCCAGCTGGTACGGCCCAGGCCTCAACGGAAACCACACCGCATCGGGCGAAATCTTCGACATGTACGGCATGACCGCCGCGCACAAAAAACTCCCCTTCGGCTCCATCGTCGTCGTGACCAACGAACGCAACGGCAAAAGCGTCGTCGTGCGCATCAACGACCGCGGTCCGTTTGTCGCCGGACGCATCATCGATCTTTCTTACGGAGCCGCCTACCTCATCGACATGATCACTTCAGGTGTCGTCCCCGTCCGCGTCGAAATCATTCGCCTCGGAAAGTGAGTTTTTTTTGTGGGGGGACGAAGTCCCCCACACCCCCCGAAATGCGAAAGGGCCACGCGGCGATGCCGCGCGGCCCTTT
>CAMCLY010000173.1 GCA_945875805.1 uncultured Myxococcales bacterium
CAGTTGAAAACACACTGTGTTTCGCACTTCAAATCATTCTCTCTTGGTTTTCGTTTGGGCTTGTAGCTCAGCAGGTTAGAGCGCACGCCTGATAAGCGTGAGGTCGTTAGTTCGAGTCTAACCAGGCCCATTTATACGTCGAAAGGGGAATTAGCTCAGTTGGGAGAGCGCCTGCTTTGCACGCAGGAGGTCATCGGTTCGAACCCGATATTCTCCATCATTCAAAAAGCTGCTTGCGCAGCTTTTTTTATGAGAATCTGGGCTTGTAGCTCAGCAGGTTAGAGCGCACGCCTGATAAGCGTGAGGTCGTTAGTTCGAGTCTAACCAGGCCCATCATCGGTAGGGAAATCCTCCTCAAAGCCGCCTTTTGGCGGCTTTTTTTTTGCCCGATTTTACCCAAGTCCTCATAAGTGGGGAGTGGGCAGGATTCACCAAAGACAAAAGACGCCTCCAAGCCAACCAACCGGCTCCACCTTCACAACGCCCCAAGCCTCACAAGTTCATGAATTGCAAAAGGGCCGTGCGGCCACGCCGCGCGGCCCTTTCGCAATTCGGAGGGCGTGGGGGGGACTTGGTCCCCCCACAAAAAGTCTGAATGAATTTTGAGGTTCTGCGTATAGTCGCGCGTCTTTTTGAGGTTTGCATTGTGTAGACCGTTTTGATTTTTGACGGGAACGACTGGCGACAGCGAAGAAGGACTGAGTGGCCCTGGTGAGGGGGTAGCGGCGTATGCGCGCAAGGCCGCAGGCCTGAGCACATAGCCGCGTAGGGGGAGGCTTCCCCCACCCGAAAAAAAGGATCGTCCTTTTGTCGTCGCGTATCGCGTCTCTCCTTCAGGTGATAGAATGCAGGATAATCCAAAGCTGTCGCTTTTGAGCCGTCTGAGTTTGCTGTTTGCGGCGCCGGCGCTTCGATGGGCGCTTCCCATGCTCATTTTGCTGGTGGTGGCGACAGGGGCGCTGGTCCGGCCCGCGATTGATATTCAGAATGACGACGATGTGCTCAAATTTTTGCCCCATGATGACCCGAAAGTTCAGAAATTTATGGACGTGGGAGACAGGTTTCACGGGCTTCAGATGGCGATTATAGGGCTGGAGACGTCGGAAGGGGATTTGTTCACGCCTGAGAAGCTGACGTTTATGCGTCGTTTGGCGCGCGAACTGGTGTTGTTGGAATGCGCGGACACGAAGGGGGAGAGTGCGGACGGGAAAGCGTTTTGCGTGAGCAATACGACGAGTTTTACGGAGATCAAGGACATTGCGCACAGCACGACGACGAGCGGGGAGGAGGAGGCGTCGGTGTCGGATCTCGTGCCGGAGCTTCCGGGTCTGGACATGCCTGAGGCCCGGTCTCCTGAGCTGGCGGCGCAGCTTCTGGATGTGAAGTCGCGGGCGCTGTCTTTGGATCACGTGCGGGGGTTTCTGCTCAGTCCTGATGCGACGGCGGCGGCGATATATGCGCAGGTTGACGATCAGCGAGTGGCGACGAAGGAGGCGTCGGACAAGATACGTCAGCGGATCGAAGAGATTCAGGCCGAGATGGGCATTGAGATGCGGATTTATTATGGGGGGAGTCCGTTTATCGGGGCGTATTCGGCCGACCAGGCGCGCACCGACATGAACAAGCTCACGCCGTGGGTTTTGCTCATCGTGATTGGCATTATTCTCGTCACGAGCAAGAGTCTTTTGGCGACGTTGGTGGCCTTGCTGAGCGTGGGCGTGAGCATCGTGTGGGTGCTTGGCGGGATGAATCTGCTTGGGTTCAAAATGACGCTGGTGTCGACGTCGTTGCCCATTTTACTGATGGCGCTGGGGAGTGCGTATTCGATTCACCTGCTTTCGGCGATGTTGTCTCGGCTGGATTCCGGGATGTCTCGCAAGGATGCGATGCGCGATGCGGTGATTCATACGGGGCCTGCGATCATCGTGTGTGTGTTGACGACGGCCGCGGGATTTTTCAGTTTTCTGGCGATGGACGTCGAACCGATGGTGGAGTATGGCGGCGCGATGGGGGCGGCGACGCTGATCATCATGCTCGTGACGTTCTGGATGGTGACGTCTGCCTGCGTATTGTTCCCGATCAAGCCTCAGAAGGAAGGCCGCGCGCCCAAATGGGCCATGGCGGCGATGAAAAAGACGGGCGAAGCGATCTACCGTCATCGCTGGATTTCTGCGGGCGTGGTGGCAGGGCTTGTTCTTGTGGCGTCATTTTTTGCGACGCGCGTGGAACCTCATGGAGACAACTCGTCTCTGTTTGCGCCGGGTTCATTGCCCGTGGTGGCCGACGACTTTATGAACGATCGTTTTGGCGGTTCAAACTTCATTCAGACGGAGATTCACGGTGACATCACCTCACCCTTGGTGTTGCGCCAGATGGAGCGCATCACGGCGTATGTCAATGCACATCCGAGGATTGCGGGGGTTCAGTCGTTTTCGGACATCATCGTCATGGTGGGCGGCACCATGGGGGATGGTCAGCACATTCCTTCGTCGCCGAAACTGGCGGCGACCCTGGCCACGCTTGCGTATGCCGATGACAAAAGTGTGGCCATGATGGCCGAAAATACGTGGAATTACGCCCTGATGCAGATCCGCGTACGCGGGAAAAATGTCAGTGAGGGTTCGGATATTGCCGAAGCGTTGCAGAAAGAAACCGAACGCCTGTTTGAACCTCGCGTGGCGGTGCCTAGATCGAAGCTCAGCGAGAATGCAAAGAAGATCGAACAGGATGAGATGATCGAGCATGTCCAGTGGATTTTGCGAAAGTACGAAAAAGATCTCGATCACGACACGGTGTACAAGGCGCTGTTTGAGACAGATATTGCGGTGAGTCGCGAGGATTTGCGGACAGTACTTGGGTTTAATCTGTTTGACGAAGACGAGGCGATGGTATTCTTGGATGCCGCGAAAATCCTTCCGCCGGTCAAGTCTTTGGCGGAGGCAGTGCCGCCGTCGGAGGGCTCCGGGCGGGAGACGTCAGAGGGGGCGGAGATGGCTGAGGTCGCGCCGGCCGAAGGCCCCGTTCTGTCGGCGGAAGAGAGGCGCGAGAAAGCCCTCGATGTGATCACGGATAAGGTATATGCGTCCGTTTCGTCGGGGAGTTATTCTGAAGTCTGGCTGTCCGATCTCATTCGGTCAGTGGCCACCGACGACGAACTCCAAAACGAGGATGGGATTAAGGACGGGATTCATTATGTGCACAATGAAATTCTCGACGTCAGTGTCAAGAAGCTCAGGAAGTCGCGGTCGGCAGCGATTTTTGCGGCGGCGGGGATAACCGATCCGAGCGAAAAACTCGTCGAGCTCACCGAAAGTGCGATCTGGAGTCTGGCGGATGATGTCGTATTTTTGCCCAAGAATGGCGTGCCGGAACTGGCCGATGCCGTGGTGGACTCGCAGACCTTTGAGGTGATTCCGTCGGGGTATCCCATCATTTACAAGGCCATGAATGCGTCGGTGGTGCACAATCAGATCGTGAGTCTTGGCTACTCGTTTGTCATGGTCTTTATCTGTCTCGTGTTGTTTACGCGCAGCCTGATACTGGGTGCGATATCGCTCATTCCGGCGTCGTTGACCGTGCTTATTACGTTTGGCGTCATGGGGGTGTTCGATATTGGCATGGATGTGGGTTCGTCGATGATCGCGGCGATCAGTTTGAGCGTTGGCATTGACTACGCGTGCCACCTGATATGGAAGTTTGGCCGTCCGGGCAAGGCGCCTGAGGCGCAGAAAACGTCGTCGGATCGGATGCTGGAAAGCACCGGTTGGGGGATCGTCATCAATGCGCTTGAGATTTGCCTTGGGTTGAGCGTGCTCTATTTTGGCGAGCTTTTGCCGATGCGCAATTTTGGGGTGCTGACAGGGGTGGCCATGATCGTGAGTGCGTCGGTGTCGCTGGCGTTGCTCCCCGGGTTGTTGCGCTGGGCCTCAAAGCATGTCAAGCCGGCCTCGATCTCATGATTTTGCATAAAGCATAAAATCGTGCGTTTATAGTCGTGATGAATGCGATGTGTAGAAGTGTGGAATTTCTACACGTCGCATTTGTGGAATAGAAAAGAGTTGTCGAAGATCATATTAAAAAGCCGGATAAATATTGAATCGAGACAGCAGGATTATAGAAAAGTCGGCTATTTGATAGATATGATCAAAAGGACAAAACCTCACAAAGGATTCGCTTTTGTTGGCACATCCATGGCAGATGAGATGCTCGGTAAGCTCAACGTGTTCGATGCTTTTCTGGGGTTATCTGGATAGCTCGCCGTATGTGTCACCTCACCTCATGAAGGAGTTTTTTTTATGCGTTTTATGAACACAGCGATGATGATCCTCTCTGGCCTTTTTATGGCGTCCTCGGTGGCGTTTGCTCAGGACCCCGCGCCGACAGAACCAGCCCCTGCGCCTGCCGCCGCGCCAGCGCCTGCCGCTGCCCCAGCGCCTGCCGCCAAACCCGCCGCAGCCGGTGACAGCTACATCAAGGACGTCAACGATTTGGCAGGGGCCACCCGGATGCTCCAGCAGGTGGACCAAAACCACAACCCGTTTAAGGATCAGACCATCCATACCAAAATGGTGCTTAACGGCGGCGTTCATCACGACGTCACCTACTCGTTTGATACATACACCAAAGGGCGTAACCGCCGCTCCGTCCGATTCCACGATCCCGCCGAAATGCGCGGCATGGGCGTTGTCGTCAAGGGGCGCGACGAAGTGTACGCTCGCCTGCCGGATTCCAACAAAGTCCGACGCGTCGGCACGCACTCCAAACGCCAGAGTTTCTACGGCTCCGACTGGACCATGGACGATATGTCGATGATTTACATGGCCGACGATTACGAAGTCGTCAAAATCATCGATCTCAATGCGGACGGCGGTACCCACGTCACCCTCGAACTCAAGCTCAAACCCGGCGTCGATCTCCCCTATCCCAAATGCATTATCAAGCTCGATAAAAAGCTCATGATGATGGATTATCTCGAATACTACGACGAGTCCCTTTCCCTCCTCAAAACGCAGTACCGCATGGAGCCTAAGGATCTTGGCAACGGATACCTCCTCTACACCCACGTCAAACTCGTCGATGCCGCGACCAAACATCAGACCGAAAATTTCGTCGATAAAGAGCTCATCAACCAGAATATCCCCGACGAAACGTTCACCAAACGCTGGCTTGTTCGTAGCCTCTAGTTCGGTTTTCTTTGATTTTTTGTCGGCTCTGCTATTGCCCTCTGGGCAATACGCAGAGCTTTTTTTGGCGCCGCTATTGGCGTTGCCAATACGCGTCGCGCGCTGACGCGCCTTTTTGGGGAATATCCATGCACTATAAGAATCTCACCCTGGCCGACATTCAGCCCATTTTAGAAACGCTTCTCAGGGCAGACCTCGAATGGACTCGTGCCTCTCATTCATGGCCGATCTTTGAGTCAGGATTCCGTGCCGATCTGCGTACTTTTTTGCGCCTCCATGCCCTTGTCGCTCCGGAGATGCTCAATGATTATGCCGAGCGTTATGCCGACTGTCAGTACACGGCCAATGCCATTCAGAGTCTGCTCCAGGGGGCCATCGACCTTCTGTACGGAGAAGGACACGACCACCACATCTACCAAACGCTTAAGGAAATACGAAACCTCTTCGTGCCCAATGACGACATGCATATCAAGTCGGAAGCGCGAGCGCTTGCGCAGGAACGCATCCGACAGCTCCCGCGATATGCCGGTTTTGCCAAAACCATGATTCTTCCCGACGGGAGCTCCCTTTATGACGCTCTGGAGGAACGCTTGGCGACCGAAGAACACTGCGTTTCTTTTCTCAATGCTCAGGATCCAGAAGTCGCCGATGCCCTCGAACGCATCGTCATGGTTTTTGAACTCGCAGTCATGCGCCTCAACCGTGCGTACGATATGCTGCGCGACGAGATGCAACAGGGTGAATTGTCCCCTCGCGCATTTTCAAAAATATTTGCATTCGCCGAAGAACGAGAAATGATGCGCGACACCTTGGCGCGTCATGCTGAACACGCCGACAATAGCATTAAATCGTAATTTTTTTTGTGGGGGGACGAAGTCCCCCCACGCCCCCCGAAATGCGAAAAGGGCA
>CAMCLY010000174.1 GCA_945875805.1 uncultured Myxococcales bacterium
GATCGTTGGCCAAAATCTGAATATTGACCGAACGTGTCGCCGAATTTCCATCGGCCATGTGTGGATCCCAGTGGCACTCGACGTGACGTTCGGGCTCAAGGTTGCGTATTCTCGGGCAATTCATGTGGTGCACGGCAAGTCCGCGTCCGCGCGTGATGAACCCCACGATTGGCTCACCGGGAACGGGGGAACAGCATTTGGCAAAGTGAATCGCGAGGTTGTCTATCCCATCGACACAGACGTTGGTCTGTGCGCGTTTGGAGAGCTTCTCAATGACGCGTTCCTCCTTGGCCACCGTCGGAATCCCGGAACTCGAATCCTCCTCGGTGTTTTCGGGCGTCACAAAGGGCTGGAGTTTTTCCATGAACTGTTCCGGAGTCACTTTTTCGGACCCGAGGGCCACATAAAGTGCTTCGAGATTCTGGAGCTTGAGTGAGGACAGAAGCTTGGGCAGATCGGCCAGACGTTCAAACGCCCCAAGGGACATCCTGACTTTGCGCAACGTCTTTTCGGCGAGCTGTGACCCGATGAGTTTGTAGGTATTGCGTTCCTCCTGCTGGAGGAACTTGTTGATTTTACTCTTGGCACGGTTGGTCGCCACCATCTGAAGCCAGTCATTCTTGGGCTTCTGATTCTGGCGAGTGATGATATCGACGACATCTCCGGTCTTGAGTTCATAACGCAACGACACGATGTTTCCGTTGACAATGGCACCGGAGCAGTGATCGCCGACCTCGCTGTGCACGGAATAGGCAAAATCGATGGGACATGATCCCTGCGGAAGAGCCTTGATCTCGCCGTTGGGGGTGAAGACGAACACGTCGTCATTGAACAAATCGACCTTGACGGAATTGAGGAAATAGTTGGAATCGCCTGCCCCGGCGGCATCCTCGTGAAACTCCACGAGCTGACGCAACCACGCAAAGTTCCGTGCATCCTTGGTGGGAGTGATGTTGCCTTCCTTGTACTTCCAGTGGGCGGCGATCCCCTCCTCGGCCACCTGATCCATCTCGTACGTCCGGATCTGGACTTCAAACTGTTCGCGTTCCGGGCCGATGACTGACGTATGAAGGGAACTGTACTGATTCGCCTTTGGGCGGGAGATGTAATCCTTAAATCGGTTGTCCACAAGTGTCCACATGCCATGCACAATTCCAAGCACGTGGTAGCATTCCGCCTTAGTGTTGACGATGACGCGAAAGGCAATGACATCGTGGAGGTTTTCAAACACGCCGTTGCTGCGCTTGAGCTTACGGTATATCGAATAGATGTGTTTTATCCGACCTTTAAGCCGAAATCCGCTCAGACCTTCGGCGACCAGCGCGTCATGAAGGATCCCTTTTACCCGTTCGATATAGTCGCGTTTGTCGACCAGGAGATGTTCCACTTTTTCGGAAAGCTCCTGATACTCCTCCGGATGGAGGTATTTGAGGCATATATCTTCGAGTTCGGCCTTCATCCATTCGATCCCCAGACGGTTGGCGATGGGGACATAAATGTCGAGCGTTTCCTGTGCGATGGCCGCCTGTTTGTCCGGACGCATGTGCTGCAACGTCCGCATGTTGTGCACGCGATCGGCCAGCTTGATGAGGATGCAACGCAAATCGCTGTTCATGGCAAACAGCATTTTGCAGAAATTGGCCGCCTGGCGTTCCTCTTTGGACGTGAACTGATATTTGTCGAGCTTGGTCAGTGCGTCGACGAGTTCGGAAATTTCCTCGCCGAAGGCCTCGACGATATCGTGACGCGTCGTGTCGGTATCCTCGACGACATCGTGCAGCAAGGCCGCACAGATGCTGGCCTCATCGAGTTTGAGCTGCGTCACGAGTTTGGCCACGCCGAGCGGATGAATGATATAAGGTTCTCCCGACTTGCGGCGCTGAAGAAGATGTTTGTCGTACGCATATTCAAATGTACGGCGCACGAGCGCACGATCGGCTTCCGGATGATAGCTCACCAGGCGCCCGACAAGGCTGTCATACATCTTTTCGATTTCATGGCGCTCCTGCCGGATTTGTTCCACCGACAGGCCTGCGCCTTCTATCCGCTCCACCTGCTCCGGCGAGAGTTCGATTTCTGGCATCTGTCACCCTTCTCCATGTTTTGGTCTTTGCATTTGGCGCGTTCGGCAGAACCCTTCTGTCCGGCACTCGCGCAACCCCCCATTTTAGCGGATCTCGCGCCGGATGGCGATGTTTTGCACTACGGTATTTTGTCGCTTTTCCGGCGAGGGTGAATCTGCGGGAAAGCATTGTGTGGCGTGGATTTCTGGGGGGTTCGTCCCAAACACTGGGTTGCGCGCACAAAAAAAGGCCCGCGTATCGCGCCAAAGGCCGATAGCGGGCCGCGCGGGCGTATCCGCCGCAAGGCGGATAGCCGGGCGCCAGAATCCAGGCTCAGATATCGAGATCGCCAGAGCTGCCGGACATGGCCTGAAGCCGGGCGATGCGATCCTGGCCTTCCTTGAGGATTTCGGACGCATCGAGCACCGTAAAGCCGAGGAGATCGCCTTCGCGGCATTCGGCGGGGAGCGCCGCGCGCGGAAATTCGATGATTTTGCCGTCCACGTCGAGATAGGCGATGTCGTCATAAAGCCGGTCAATGGTAATGCGCATGATTTCTCCTTATGGTTGTGTTCGTTGAACGCTCAGATATCGAGAATGCTCCCGGACGATGCGGGGCTGCCGGCCGCAGGGGCTTTGGCGGGAGCCGCAGGGGCTTTGGCGGGAGCCGCAGGCGCTTTGGCGGGAGCTGCAGGCGCCTTGGGCACGGGCAGGGACGGGGCATGAGCCACCGGAGCCTGGGCCACAGGGGCCCCACTCATCGGGCACAGCGCGTCCGCGAAATTACCGTATTTTTTTTCGCCAATACCGCTGACGCGCATGATGTCCTCGTTCGACTTGAAAAGCCCTTTGGCATTGCGATCCGCAATGATTTTGTCCGCAAGCGCCGGACCAATACCATTAAGCGTATCAAGTTCGGCGACGGTCGCCGTATTGATGTTGACACAGCCGCCAGCGGGGGCAGGCTTGGAAGATTTGGAGGGTGCCTTGGCCGCGGGAGCCTTGGGCGTTGCCCCGCCATTTTGCAGGGCGAGCACTTCGTTGAGGGCATTGATGCGATCGAGCGCGTCGGTACGGGCATCCAGATCGACGTCACCGGACGACACGAACCGCATGTAATGATTGACAGCGTTCTGGAAATCCGCCTTGCTCTCGTACACGCGCCCGAGATTGTAGAGCAACGACGGGTTGGGATCCTCTGCATACGCCTGGTTGAACTTGTCGAGCGCGAGATCGTAATTGCCGTTGTTGTACGCCTTGCCTGCCTCTTTGGACAACGCCTTGGCCTTTTTGGGGTCCGCCGACGCATCAAGTCCAAACGCACACGCCGTCACAAAAACCACGAGCAACATCGAAAGGATACGCACGAATCGCGAACGGTTTTCCAAATCCTGTCTCATACAAAACCTCCTTAAAATCAGTGTCCTACCCAGTTATTCCACGGTGCAGACGGGAAGGAGCTTTTCGACGGTTTTCACCCCGATTCCCTTGACCAGCATCAAATCACGGCATGTTTTGAAGGGGCCGTTGGCCTGGCGGAACTCAATGGCCTTCTGGGCTCGCGTCTGATTCATGCCGGGCATGCGCATGAGGGCCGTCTCATCCGCCGTATTGATATTGACAATTGCCGAAGAGGGCGCCGTCTGAACGGCAGGCTGCTGGGCCACGGGGGCTGCATTCTGAACAGGCGCTGGCGCCTGACCGGCCGGAGCCACAATCCCCGACGTGTTCGTCCCCTCGGTCGTCAGAAACGGCAACACCTTTTCCAGCCTGCTTTTCTGTTTGGGACTCGCCTTGAGGACGTCCTCGACCGTCGCATAGTTGCCATTGGCCTCGCGGTACGCGATGATCGCATTCGCCGTCTTGGTCCCGATCCCGGGCAGAGCCTCGAGTTCCTTCGCCGTCACGAGGTTGACGTTGAGTTTCTGTATCGCTATGGCCGGATGCGCCGTCGTCACGCGCACGTTGTGCCCGTCCGACACGACCTTCAGTTCGCCCATCAAATCCGTCCGGTACACCTCGGTGCCATGCGCCGCCAGACGATCAAGCGTCTCCTGGCCGGGATGCCCGTGTTTGTTGGCCAGCCCGTCGCTGATGAGCGCAATCTTTGGACGGACGATGTCCAGAAATGGCGCCACCGAGCTGTGGCGGCTCCCGTGATGCGACACCTTGAGCACCTGGCACTGACCCATCTGGTTCATCACCGCACGCTCTGTATCCTCCTCCGCATCCCCCATCAGTGCAAAGCAGACATCCCCATGCACCAGCTTGAGAATGATCGAGTTGGAATTGAGATCCGAACGCGTCCCTTCGAGCGGCTTGTCTTCCGGAAAAAGCACTTCAAAATGCGCCTCGGGACCAAAATTCAGACGCTGCCCACGGCGCGCCGTCATGTAACGCGTCCGCCCGGACGACACCTTCGCCTCGACCGCCTCCATCAGTTTCGTATACGTCGCCGACGTGTGCGGAAATCCATTGTCCATATACACTTTGACATCGATGTTCTCGACGACGTTCTGCATCCCGCCGATGTGATCCGCATGAGGATGGGTCCCGATGAGAAGGTCGATGTTTGAAATCCCTTTCTCCCTCAGCTGACTGATGACGTCGTCCGGCTTCTCCCCCGCGTCGATCAGCACGCGTTTGGCCCCCGTCTCAATCAAAATCGAATCCGCCTGCCCGACATCGAGCACCGTCAGCGTCAGGTTCTCCGCAAGACAAATCCCCGCAAATCCAAAAAGCGCGACCAAAAATGCCGCCACTTTCGTCAAAATGCCCATCCGATTCATATCCACAAACCTCCACATGTTCGGTCCGGCCAACGACGGACCCTCAGAAGTCCAAATTTTCCCCGGACTCCGCCCTATCATTTCACAAATTGTACCAAAAATACAGGCACTTCCCACGACGGGCTGGCGCATGGCGCGCGGCTTTCCGTCCTGCGGACGGATACGCCCGCGCGGCGCGCTATCGGCCCACGGGCCAATACGCGCGCCTTTCCTCCGGGCCCATCCCCCCTCACACGCCCGCTGACGCCACCTCATGATTCGACAGGCAGACGAATATCCCGAATCACCACCATGTGCTGCATGTTCGTCTGAGTGCGGTTCCCAGACGTGTCGCAATAAGGATTGTCATAACACTTGTCCGAATCCTCCGCCTGAACCGGCGGCACGTCGTCCAGTTCCCCGAGCCTGTCGTACACTCGCGAATCAAGCACATGACCGTGAGTATAGGTATGACTCCCAATCGTGATGGGAATTTCATACGAATGAAGCGTCGAATCAAACAGAACCCAGTCATAAGGATCGTCGCGTTCCGCACTCGTGCAGCTGTTATTTTCCTGATCGACGGGGAACTCACCACCCGTACACGTCTCCGGCCCGTCTTTGCCCACCACGGTGATTTTGCCAAAATTGCTGCGCACGCCACCTCGGCTCTTGGTGTTAAAATCCCCGCCGATCGCCAAATAATAGTCCCCCTTACCGAGCTTTGATTGAATATTCTTTACAAGCTGAGGCATTTCTGTCGCATTTTTGCTGCTGTGCAGATGGAGGCTTATCGCGAGCAGGTCGCGCGGCCCCGGAATGTCGATGATGGCCCATTCCCACTGTCGATCGCTGTACGCCGACGATTGCCACGACCCGTGTTCGACGATGGGATAGCGCGAGATGACGCCGTTGGGCTTTGAGCCATATCCTTTGTAATAATAAAACTCAGGCCCGAATGTCGTGTCGACGAGCGCGCGCAACCCGTCGGTATAAGAAAACTCCTGGATAAAGACGATATCCGCCTGTGCCGCCTGCATCAGACGAATGCCACGCCCGTCGTCATAATCGGAATAGTTGCCGGAGGTCACGTTGGCGGCCATAAACCGAATGACGGTTCCCTCCCCGTCTTCGGCTTTCTGACAGGCATTGTCGGCACAACCATACTCACACGTCACCTCGACGGGCGCGCCGCTCTCCCCCTCCGGGCACGTCACAAGCGTAGAGGCATCCCTGCACGAAACCTCGCATGT
>CAMCLY010000175.1 GCA_945875805.1 uncultured Myxococcales bacterium
GCTGTGGCGCAAATCCCTGCGGGGGCATGGCCTGCACGGGCTGTGGCGCAAATCCTTGCGGGGGCATGGCCTGCACGGGTTGTGGCGCAAATCCCTGCGGGGGCATGGCCTGCACGGGCTGTGGCGCAAATCCCTGCGGGGGCATGGCCTGCACGGGCTGAGAAGTCTGGGGATAACCTGAGTTTCTCGGAGGAATCTGGGGTATTGGAGAATCCATAGAAATGCCAGGCATCACACGCGAACGCGTCGCTTCGTCGGCCAATGACGCGGACGGGGAGGGGGCCATCACGGACTGGCGCATGCCAAGTTGTGAGTCGCTCAGCGAGCGCATCGGCATGTTGAGAGAAAGAGAGGACGGATAAATCCCAGATGGCACGGGCGTCAGGCCTGACAACGGCGTCCCGCGAAGCGACGCTTCCTGCCGGAGCTGCTCCTGTGTGGCCCGTTCAGCATAGAGACGATCGGCCATTTCTTCCTCGATAACCGCATGTTCACAGGAACGCAAAAGTTCCAACTTTGTGGCCGCAAGCTGGGTGCGCAATTCCTCAATGAGCGCCTGTTCTTTGCTCGGATTGAGTTTCTGCATCAACTCATCGAGTTCGGCGATAAACGCATCGGCGCTGTCGGGGCGACAATTCGGATCTTTGGCCAACAAACGGTTGATCACATAGTTGCGCAGGGGAAGGGGAATGTCGTCGGGCAAAGGCGGGGGAGGCGACTGAACGTGCAACAATATCGTCGCCAGAAACGTCGATTCTTCAAACGGAGGATGGCCGCATAACATCTCATAAAGCACCACCCCAAGCGAATACAGGTCACTCCGTGCGTCGAGTTCTTTGCCGCGCGCCTGTTCGGGACTCATGTATTCCGGTGTGCCCGGGGCTGTGCCCACTTTCGTCAGATGCGCTTCGTCAGAATCGTCGCTCTCCTTGAGCTTGGCTATCCCAAAATCGAGAACTTTGACGACGTTGAGCTTGGTCAGAAATATGTTGTCGGGCTTCAAATCGCGGTGAATAATGCCCTTGGAGTGGGCCTCGGAAAGACTGCCCGCCACCTGACGTACAATGGGAATCGCCTCCTGGGCCGGAATGCGTCCTCTTCGTATCCGTTCGCTCAGTTCCTCTCCGTCGAGGAGTTCCATGGCTATAAAAAGCCGCTTGTCCGGGGTTTCGCCCAAATCAAACAGGTGAACCGTGTTGGGATGGGCAAGGTTGGCGATGACCTTGGCTTCGCGAAAAAAACGCATCACTACGCCGGGGTTCATCGAAAACATCGGCGAGAGCACCTTGAGGGCAACCTTGCGATCCACATTCATCTGGCGAGCCACATAGACCTGGGCCATCCCGCCCGCCGCCAGAAATGATTCAATCTCAAATCGATCGGCGATGATTGTGCCGTTGGGATAAACGCTGACTTGCTCCTGTCCGTAAATGTCCATTTTCAACCCATGACGCAAAATTCCATAGTCACTTCAGCCTGTTATCTATCACTCAAAAATCCTCAAAACAAGAACGTTACCGCAAGTCCGCGTACTTCACCAAGGAACCTCTGATGCCCCCCTCCGGATGGTCGGGAAGGCCAAGGCGAGCGTGGAGGAAAAACAAAAAAGGCATGGCCGGTGCGGCCATGCCTTTCGATATCGAATGTCCTGCCAAAAAACAGACAATTATTGGATCTGGAAGGGATAGGTAATGGGGGTTTCGGAGCCCGAGGCACGGAATTTCATGCCGTTGACGACCTTGATGACACAGGTGGCCACAGGGGTATTGGCGAACTCTGGGCTTGTGCACCGTGCGCCGCCCACCCGGCCGTCGGCCTTAATCGTAAAGGCGACGTTCATTTTGCCTTTTTTGTCGGAGGTGCGGCTGCATGTGCGAACCTGGGCAAATGAGGCGCGGATGACGCTCTGGACTTCGTCTTTGGTCAGTTTGTTGCCGCCCGCATCGGCAGCCGGTTTGGCAGCCGGTTTGGCGGACGCCGTCTTGGTTTCGGTCTTGGCAGCCGGTTTCGCGGACGCCGTCTTGGTCTCGGTCTTGGCGGTCGATTTGGCCGTCGCGGTCTTGGTTTCGGTCTTGGCGGCGGTTTTGGGCTTCTCGTCGGCGGCCGGTTTAGTTTCCTCGGCGGGCTTGGCTTCCTCGGCCGGTTTAGTTTCCTCGGCGGGCTTGGCTTCCTCGGCCGGTTTGGTTTCCTCGGCCGGCTTGGCTTCCTCGGCCGGTTTGGCTTCCTCGGCCGGCTTGGCGGCGGCCAGACCGTTACCCTGGGCTTCGGCGGCTTTGGGGGCCGCCGGCGGCGCTACGCCAAGATCGGCATGTTGCGCCTGCTGTAAAACCGCCGCCGCGTTAAGCGTCGCGGCTTGAGGCGCTTTTTCTTCTTTGGAAAGATTCATCACCACGAGAGCAATGACCAGACCCAGAATAATTACGCCCAGCACGGCCCCGCCAATGATGATCGGCGTGTTGTTCTTTTTGGTGCCAAGTGGAAGCACGGCAGTCATCGGAACGCCACCGCCAAAGCTGTTGACAACTTCCTGGTTGCGTTTGCGCGGGGCTGGACTGGCCGCCAGGGCTTTGACGTCGATGAGACCGGCACTCCCCGGGGCCGTCGCAGGCGCGTCGGCCGAAACCGGCGTGCTCATCGCCTGAAGACTGCTCAGGCTGAACAGTACCGAGTTCTCGCTGCGGGCCCCCACCATCTCATTCGCTGGATTCTGGGCCGGCGCGGGATTCATGTCAAACACCGGCTCGTCATCCGTCGCCGCCTGACCGTCCATCCCCACAATGCCTCCGCCGACATTGTCAAACGGGCTGAACCCGCCGTTGTTTTTCTGAAGCTCGTTGAGATCTATCGCGGCGGTCTCTTCGTTGCCTCCGCCAAATGCGCCAAATCCGGATATCCCACCAGCGGCCATCCGCGTCGCTTCCGCATCCCCACACGGCGTCCCGGACACCGGCGACTGAAGATAGTCAAGCTCCGAAACCGCACTCAGCGCCATCCAGTCCGACAAGCCTTCACACCACACATACGAATCCTGCGTGATCTGACCATTTTGATAGCTGAACTCCAAATCCTGAGTCGACAACGGACCCACCGATTCGTCGTTGACGGCATAATACCAGCGAGGCTCCAAAGTCTGAGGATCAAGCATCGAAGCGTCCACGTAATTCGCCGTCGAACAATGCGGACATACGACATTACATCCACCACTGGAAAGCTGCATGTCCGATAACCAGTGACGGGCTCCACATCCACTGCATACGATCTTCATTTCAACTCCAATTGTCTTCCGAGGGGCACTTCGTGCGACACAAACTAAGGCCGCATCGGCGTTTCCTGCGCACTCTCCTCCACATGGTCAAGATACGTGCGCGAAATCTTCAATACACTCTCAAACTCCGCTTCCGCGCGAGCGCGTTCAAACATCCCCTGGGGATCCCGAAACGCCCCGTCGATGAGCATATCGTCAAAATTGTACAGCTTCTCCTCAGGCGCTTCCTGACTCCACGCGTTTCCTTCCCAAAGCACGCCACCAATGACCGTCATGGCAAAAATCGCGTATCTCAATCCACCCACCTCAAAAAAAAGCCAGTCTGACAAGACCATATATCAGTCCTTTCAAAAACGGTCAAACTTTCCATGTGGGCATATATCCGTCAATGCGTGTGTTTGGCACACTATGCCGCCCGGGGGACGGCATACGTGTGCCCCGGCGCGCGCCTATCTCCCATGCGGGAGATACGGCGCGCGGCTCCGCTTCTGGCGCGCCCCAACACTCACAGCCCCACCAGCACCACGCTGATGTTGTCTCGCCCGCCATGCGCATTCGCTCGCTCCACCAACGATTTCGCGGCACCGTCAAAATCCCGTCCGTACCTGTCCAGAACTTCGGCAATTTCGGCATCCGTCACCTCATTCGTCAGGCCGTCGCTACACAGAATGTAAATGTCCCCACGTTCTATCGGTTCGCAAAATACATCCGCTTCCACCGTCGGCTGCGTCCCCATCGCCCGCGTGATGATGTTCTTGTACGGAAAACGCGCTATCTCCTCTTCCGTCTTCAGTTTGCCACTGTCGATGAGCTCCTGAACCAGAGAGTGATCCCGCGTGACCTGTTCAATCTTGCCCTTCCGGTAACGGTAGGCCCGCGAATCCCCAAGATTGATCACGTCCACATACCCACGGCGCACGACCGCACTCACCATCGTCGTCCCCATCCCGCGGTGCTCCAGCGTGTTCATGGAATCCGACAGTATTCGGCGATTCGCTTCGCGATATGCCGCCAGAATGATGTTCGTGCGCGCTTCCGGCCACACCCGGTCCAGCAACCCCCACGTCGGCTGACGGACAAAGTCCCAAAGCGTGTCCACCGCCATACGGCTCGCCACTTCCCCCGCCGCATGACCGCCCATGCCGTCGGCCACCACATACACTCGCGCAACATCAAACACCCCAAAACTGTCCTCATTGTGATCCCGTGTCACCCCCTTGTCTGTCGCCGCTCCCGTGTGCACCTCAGGTTCCGCCGCCTGCGCCGTTTTCAACACAGACATCATCAGACTCGCCGCAGCAAGGCTGCACAATATCCCCCCCATCGCCAGATATGGACCTATCTTCCTCATCGCGTTCTCCGTCATTCCCTCTTATTCAGGTTTTCTAAAGGATAAAATACCCAGCCCGCTTCTACCCCCTTTCCTCAAAATCGCAAACTTTCACGGCAACTCGCCATCAAATTCTCTACGTCCCCAAACAGGGAAGTGGGATGTGGGATGTGGGATGTGGAAAGTGAAGAATAAATGTTTAGGTAAAAATAAAAAGCCAAAAACAAAAACCTCACCCGAACCCACAAAAAAATCGGGATTCTTTCCACGTCCGGGAGTATGAGGTTGTCCGTGAAAAATGCGAAAACCACATGTCGCTTTTTTTCTCCACATCCATGTCACAAGGACTTATTGGGATAAAAAATTTCATGACTGACCCCGTCGAAAAAATCTCACAAAGCAAAGTGGCGTCGCAATCGCGTACCGGACTCGTCCTTGAGGGCGGAGGCATGCGTGGCATCTATACCGCCGGTGTGCTCGACGTCCTGGGCGAACACGGGATAACGTTTGACGGCGCCGTGGGCGTCTCTGCAGGGGCCATCCATGCCGCGTCGTTTCTGGCCGGCCAGCACGGAAGGAGCATCCGGTGCTACCTGACGTTCTCTCCGGATCCGCGTTTCATGGGACTGCGTTCGTGGCTCAAAACTGGGGATTTCGTGAGCTATCCCTTCGCCTATGACGCCATTCCAAACCGCATTCTGCCGCTGGATTACGATCGCCTCGAACACAATCCATGTGCCTTTTTTGTCACTTGCACCGACATCGACAACGGCCAGCCCTATTATTATCGCGTCAAATCCCTGCGCGATGACGAAATGTTCGCCCTGCGTGCGTCGGCCTCCCTCCCCCTCGTCTCCCGCATCGTCGAATTTGACGGCCATCGGCTTCTCGACGGCGGCACCGCCGATTCCATCCCCGTCCGCTTCCTCCGTGAGCAGGGGTATCCGCGTTGCGTCGTCATCCTCACACAGGTCGCCGGATACCGCAAAAATCCAGAAATTAACCGCATTTTCAGGCTCTTTTACAGAAAATACCCGGATTATGTTCGTGCCATCGAGACGCGACATGAACGCTACAACGCCACCCTCGATGTCATTCAGACCCTCGAGCAAAACGGCGAGATCTTCGTGTTCAGACCCTCCCGGAAAATCCGAATCAAACGCCTCGAACGCGATGTCACGAGAATCCTCGATATGTACGAACTCGGTCGCCGAGACGCCCTCGCGCGAATCGAGGAACTCAAAATTTTCATGCGCAAATAATGCCCCGTTTGGGGGCGCCCGCTTTTGCCTGCGGCAATGCGCGGCGCCGGCGCGCTATCGTGCTCTCGCCGATACGCGCGCCATTTTCCCAGGGCTACAGCATTTAACTTTTCCTTTGAAATAATACGTCAAGCATGAAATTTGGGGTGAGAGATGCCTTAAGCATCAACAATTTTTTAGTCTCTCTTCCTGAA
>CAMCLY010000176.1 GCA_945875805.1 uncultured Myxococcales bacterium
GGCCGATGTGCCGGTTGTGGCCGAGGTGCCGGTGAAGGAGGAGACGCCGTCTAAACCCAAGAAGTCATCGAAGTCATCGAAGTCGTCGAAGTCGTCGAAATCCAAAGCGTCGAAAGCGGAAACGGTGGAAACGGTGGAAGTGGTCGGTACGGCGGAAACGCAGGAGAAGGCGGCCGAGGCGGCGGTTTCGGCCGATGTGCCGGTTGTGGCCGAGGTGCCGGTGAAGGAGGAGACGCCGTCTAAAGTCAAGAAGTCGTCGAAGTCGTCGAAGTCGTCAAAATCCAAAGCGTCGAAAGTGGAAACGGCGGAAGCGGCGGCATCGGTGGAAGCAGTCCCTGAGTCCAAATCGATTAAAACGGAGAAATCGTCGAAGGCGAAGAAATCGTCGAAGGCGGAGTCCGAGGGGACGGTCAGTGCCGCGGGCCTGACGGAGGCGTCGTCGGTATCCCGTACATCTCAAGGCGAGAAGTCGTCGAAGTCGAAGAAATCGTCGAAGGCGGCTGAGGTGGTGCATGAAGAAGTCCCGGTGACGGCGGAAGCCACGAGTTCACGCGATCGGATGTCTCGGTCTGGTGAGGCGTCTGGCGTGTTGGTGAAGGAGTCCGGTCTTGGTGATGTGGAGATTGAGGATGGGTATGAGCCCGTGGATTTTCTCGACTCGTCACGACTGCATGGTAAGGAGTTTTCTAAGGATCTTTTGGATCCCGTCGAAGCGGCTGTGAAGGACGATTCGGATCTCAACAGTTCGCTTGAAGAGCTTGCCGACGATATCGACGTGATCGACGATTCGTTTGACGACGACGACATGACGGATGCGGAATTTGGCGATGTGAAGCTCGGCGTGGATGATGAGATGGATCCGATCGATGATGGGCTTGGGTTGCTTGACGATGCGGACCATGATGAGACGGAATCGGAACTTTCTGAAGAAGGTGAAGATGCGCCGGAGTCCGGTGGGGCGTCGGAAGGCGTCTCCGGGGTGGAAGTGGATGAGGATGCCGGCAAGGAACGGGACAAAAATGCCGACACGGTGCGCATGTATTTGCGCAAGATGGGGAGTGTGAATCTGCTTTCTCGTGACGGGGAGGTGGAAATTGCGATGCATATCGAGGAGGGGGAACAGAATGTCTTGAATGTTCTTCTTCAGAGTATGTTTGGTGTCCGCGAGGTGATTGCGATAGCGGAACGAGTCCGTCGCGGGAAACTCAAGATGCGTGATGTGTTGCGTGATTTTGAGACGGATTATAGCGATCGTACGGATGAAGAAATTACGATGGAGTTTCTGGAGCACGTGGATGAGATTCGCGCGCTGAACCGTACGATCATACGTTTGACGGAGAAGCTTCGTCAGGCGCACGGGATGTCTGAGATTTATCTTGAACGGACTCGCGCGAGTCTTGAACGTCATCAACGGGCGATGAACGCCCTGATGGTTCAGATACGTCTATCGAAGAAACTGAGCGAGCGTCTTGTGTACAAGCTTCAGACGATGATCGATCGTCTGGAGACGGCGGACCGAGAGATTAAGCGCAGTGAGCGCGAAGCCGGCGGGGTGGACAGTAAGGAAATAGCCCGCATCTGCAAAGAGATTACTGCGAATCCCAAGGATACGCAGACGATACTGATGGGGAAAAAGTTTAATGAGGCGAAAGTGTTTGCGTTGAACGACACGATTTTGCGTTTTCAGCGCGACATGGAGGCGATTGAACGAGACACGCACATATCGCCGGAGGCGCTTCGTCTGACGTTTGAACGTGTTCAGAAGGGTCAGCGGATAGCGGAGAAAGCCAAGAGTGAGCTGATCGAAGCCAATCTTCGTCTCGTGGTATCGATAGCGAAGAAATATACAAACCGCGGTCTTCAGTTTCTTGATTTAATCCAGGAAGGCAATATTGGATTGATGAAAGCGGTAGACAAGTTTGAATATAAACGCGGGTATAAATTTTCGACGTATGCGACGTGGTGGATACGGCAGGCGATAACTCGCGCGATAGCGGATCAGGCGCGCACGATACGCATTCCTGTTCACATGATAGAGACGATCAATAAACTGATTCGGACGAGCCGTTATCTTGTCCAGGAGTTTGGCCGCGAACCGACGCCGGAAGAAATTGCGGAGAAGATGGAGCTTCCGGTGGAAAAAGTCCGCAAGGTTTTAAAGATAGGCAAGGAGCCGATAAGTTTGGAGACGCCGATAGGCGAGGAAGAGGACAGCCATCTTGGGGATTTCATCGAAGACAAGTCGGTGATATCGCCGTCGGATGCGGTGATCTCGATGAATCTTGCGGAGCAGACGCGCAAGGTATTGGCGACGCTGACGCCTCGTGAGGAAAAAGTTCTCCGGATGCGTTTTGGTATTGGTGAGAAGAGCGATCACACGCTTGAGGAAGTCGGTCAGGATTTTGACGTGACGCGCGAGCGCATACGTCAGATCGAGGCGAAGGCGTTGCGCAAACTTCGTCATCCGACGCGTTCCAAGCAGCTCAAACCGTTTGTCGAGAACTGATTTGAGAGAATGATAGTTGTGTAGAAATAAATCAAAGACGGGGTCATCCCGTCTTTGATTTATGGTGTTTGGTTTTGTGGCGTGTACGGCACTGTCATTGGAGTCATTATTTGTTTTTTTGGAGGGAATGTATGCGAGGCGTATGTCAAGCGTTTGGATTTGCAATGGCATTGGCCGTCGGTTTTCTGTCTGGTGTCGGCGGGGTTTGTGCACAGGAAAGCGGACAGGTTCAGGACGAATCTGCGGTGGCGCTTGATCCGTCGCAAAAGCTGCCCGAAGCGATAGAAACCCGTTTCCGTGCGATACGGTTTGATCCGGATCCCGAGCAACTGGTGCGCAATGCCCATTATTGGGTGTCGAATGAGAATGCCCATTATGTGTGGTATCCGAAGATCCGCGATATTGGTGGGGTTTTGTCTGGAGTGGGTACGGATCAGATATATCTTTTGGCGGGGTGGGCGAATTCATCGATTGTGATTCCGATGGATTTTGACAGATCCATCAGGAATTTGCATATTGCGTATGGCGCGGCATTTTTGTCGTCGGATACGATAACTGAGTTTAAAACGTATTGGCGCAAGGATTCGTCCGGGAAGATGAAGGCGGCTCTTGAAAAGTATTTTCCCGAGGATGCCGAGGTGGCGTTTAAGGCGTGGAAGTCCGGACGGGCGGAGGTTGCAGCCCGCATCGGCCGTGTGATTAAAAGATATACAGAAGGGACGGGGGCCGGGACTCCGACGTTTCTTACGGATGAGTCCCAGTACCGCCGGATACGGACGCTTTGGCAGAATCACCGTGTGTTTCCGATATGTGGCGATCTGACGGGTGACATATCGATGATAGATATTGCCAAGGCGTTGAAAGAATCGCATCTTTCGTTGACAATATTATATCCGTCCAATGCAGAACATTATTTTAAATACGGGCCTTCGTATCGACGCAATATTATCCACATGCCTTTTTCGGACAATTCTCTGATATTGCGGACGCGTCAGATGAAATCGCTGGGTCTTGCCGAGGAAGAGGATTATCATTACAATATGCAGAGCGGAGCGAACTTTAAAGTATGGCTTGAGACGACGCAGATTGGCGATCAGCATAAAATGTTGCGCAAACGTTCAAAGACAAAGACGGATGGGTTGTCCGTGCTTGATTATGTGCCGGAGCCTTCGAAGAATCCGCCGGAAATCGCGCCGATGCCCTAATAAGGGTGTTGTGTGGGTCGGGCTTTTTGCCGTTGGGCAAATACGCCCGACTCCCGGCGCTATGGGGGCGGCGTGTGGTCATGGGTTTTCAAGGAATGGTTGGATGGCATGTGATTTGTCGGGGTAATGATATTTTTTAAAAAGCGCCGCCCCCATACGCGCCTGAAAATTTCGGGGGCGTTCCCCCGTTCCCCCCATGGGGAACGCGATGTTTTGTGATGCGATGAATGTTTGTGTTTTACGGGATGTGTGGACCGGTGTGATGGAAGGCTGAAAAGTGTAGAGATGCACGGCGGTATGGAGGTGAGCATGCGTTACAAAGGTCTGACAAGAGGAACGGTGGCTTGGAGTCTTGCGCTGGTTTTGAGTCTGACAGGGGTGTCTGGATGCAAAAAAAGTGAACGTGAGTCACCGTCATCCGTGGAGAGTTTGGAAACGCCGTCGTCGGTCGGACCGGCTTCGTCCAAGGCGCAGGAAGCGGTGTCAGCCAAACCTGCAGACCAGGAGAATGGGGTGCGTGGGGAGTCTGTGTCGGCAGAGAAGGGCGCCGTCAGGGATAACCGCCATCCCGTGTGGCGCAATTACCATGCAATGGATCCGCAGACGGGCGGGCTTGAACAAAATCCCCTTTTGACCTTGATACCGGACACGAGTTTTTTTGTGTTGGCGTCGAGCGGGTATTTTGATTGGGACCGGCCGGAAGTGATCGATTTTTACCAGCATATTTCTGCGCTTGTGATTTCGGAGGTCTCTCACGGGACGGCATCGGATGCGTTTGAGAAGGCGGCCCGGGCGTTTATGCGCGGGACGTTTCAGTCATTTTCGCCAAAGAAACTGACGTCACTGGGACTTTCGGGGCGGGAGAGCAATGCGCATTTTGTGTTTTACTTTTCGCGCAATACGCCGGTTCTTGCGATATCCCTGCAGGATATGGAGAAATTTCGCGGGATAGTGGATTCCTATTTGACGCAGAACGGCGTCGAGGTAAAAGAGTTTAATGCACACGCTTCGGAATGGCGGTTGATATCGCTTGGCGGTGCAAGTCTGGCCATGCATTGGGGGGAAGATCGTCTCGTTCTGACTCTGGTCAGTGATGAGAATCATGCGAATATTCTCTTGCCTGATTTGTTGATTCCCGCGAAGAGCGGGAAATCGGCTTTGGAACAGCTTCTGAAGGTGCATCCTTCGAGTCGTGGAATGGTGGCGGGAGTGCTGGATTTGCACATGTTGCGCAACAATTTTGCGGCTTTTGAAGGGAATCTAGAACGTCTGTTTGGTCGTACTGAGCGCACGGACAAACGTTGTGTCAAGGATTTTGGCCGTTTATCGAAAGATATCGATCGATTGAGTTTTGAGGTTGTTCCGGTATCTGGGGGATCGGTGATGGGGGTTGACGCTCGGATGCGGATACATTTTTCGTCGCCGCAGCCGATTTTGTCGGGGTATTCGTCGCGCCGGCTTGTGTTTCCGGAATCCGAGGATATGCCTTTGTTTCAGTTTTGGGCATCGATATCGACGGAAAAGATTGCCTCCATGTTTGAAGTGTGGGGTGAGGATTTGAAGCGCGTTCCGTTTACGTGTCCGGAGTTGAAGGAGTTTAATTCCCTGCCTGAGGAGATGAGTGAGCTTTTGAGCCATCGGGCTGTGGTGGGGAGTGATCATGATATGGGAATGATCGTGTATTCAGGGGATGTGGAATCCTTTTTTAAAGCGACAGGAGCCGCACCGGAATTTGCATTTTCGTATCGATCGAAAGACGCGGCCCGAGTGGGGTATGAACTTGGAGCGATTCAGTCTGCATCTCTGGAGAAGCATCTGGAAGCGTTGGAAGATCCTGAGCCTTCAAGTTTTGTAGAACATCCTCGTCATTATGAGGATGCCATGTTTTCGTCGTGGATAGAGGGGGGTGATCGTTTTGCCCTTTTGGTGGCGCCTGATTCGATGACGGTTGCGCAGACCTCTGAACTGGCGCAACGTGTGGAGAAGCTGCCGCTGGAGGAGACAGCGTCGCTATTGCATATTGACGTGAGTGAACGCGCCTTGGGTGATGCCTATAAAGACTCGGATACGTCGAGAGATTTTCATCTTGGTTTTGATATGAGTTCCTCTCCGACGTCGCTTGATTTTACATTCCGCTATGTGATTGAGTAGTTTTTGCGTTTGGATCACGTGCTTTTGTATGTATGAGGCATGAAACATCTCCACTGAACCATGTGTGCGGGGAGATGTTTTGAAAGCAGGGGTGGGGGAGATGATGTTAAAATGTGTATAAGAGCCTGTTTAGTATCTTGATTTAACGGTCTCAAACTGTTAGACGTTGCGTTCCAACGC
>CAMCLY010000177.1 GCA_945875805.1 uncultured Myxococcales bacterium
TTTCGCATTTCGGGGGGTGTGGGGGGACTTCGTCCCCCCACAAAAAAAAACAAAAACAAAAACAAAAACTATAAACACGCGCCGGATTTGCAACCGTTGGGGCAATCGGACTGTGACGTGAAATAATAGAATGCGCCATCCGTAGCTTTTTTACATTCGGTGCGTTCCACGTAGGCGATTTTTTCGCCTGCATCGTTTTTATAGGAACTGCAGGATGAGAGCGTTTCAGCCCCCTCGTCACATGGAACCACGCAATCCGCCATGGAACCTTCAATTTTTCGGCAGAAGGGCTGACCTATAAAATCGGCTTTACCGCACTGCATGATGGTCACGGTGTCGCTGGTATAGTCGCAGTAGTAGGCGCTGTTCTGAACACAAAATTCTTCAAACGAATCCGTTTTACAGGCATCGCCTTCATTGGGAATGGTTTCTATATCGCACACGCCTTCTGTACAAAACTTTGAACACATTTCACGTTCTGTAAAAAGGTGAAACTTGTGATCCGTACCCACGCGACAAACTTTGTTTTGAGTGGCGGGTTTGCCATCTATTTCGACGCATGACGTGTCATCGGGGGTGGTGCTGAGACATGATTCGGTACATTCAAAAGATTTTGCCCCCACCTGCATGGCACAATGGGTATTGCCCGAACACACGGTTTTGGTCACCACGCCGTCGACGCAGGAAAAACCGTCATTGCCGACACATTGCTGGACAAAATCCGCCGTACAGGCGTCGCCCTCGGTCACGGGCTTTTCGGTCACGCATGCGCCGTCACTGCAATACTTCGGGCACGAACCGTCCGAAAACGAAAAGGTATACGTCCCCCCCGATTCCACCTCGGCGCAATAGTAGGAAGTCGGCGACGTTCCATCACATACAAACTTGCCTTCCTCATAGGAAAGGTTCGCTCTGTCACATCTTTCAACACAATCGACGATGCCAAGTTCTTTGTATTTTTGACATGATTTGGACGAGCCGAGTTTTGTGCAATCGCGCAAGACGTATTTGCCGTCGTCATTACAGTATTTGGCGACATTGTCGAGGCATGATTCGACGGCAGTTGCTCCGCACGATTCGTCCGTCACTGTATCGACCGCACTGGGGTCGTCGGGATTCGGGTCGTCGGGATTCGGGTCGTCGGGATTCGGGTCGTCGGGATTCGGCTTATCGGGATTCGGCTTATCGGGATTCGGGTCGTCGGGATTCGGCTTATCGGGATTCGGCTTATCGGGATTCGGGTTGTCGGGATTCGGGTTGTCGGGCACAGAAGGCGTAGAATCCTTGGCGTTGCTGTCGTCACATCCCGCCGCACATAACATCAGGCACACAATCATCCACCCAAAACGCATCATCGATGGAGGCCAATGCATCATAAATTCCTCTCGCAAATGGATAATCAAGGAAACCCTGAATACAGATCAGAGGAGGGGGTAGCGGCGTATCTCGCCAAGGGGGTTGTCCCCTTGGTGAGATAGCCGCTCAGGGGGAGACTTCCCCCTCCCTAACACAAAAGCATGTCCGGAGAAGGCCGGAACGAATGGCGCGTCGCCGCACACATTATGGGAGTTTTTCGGCAGCCATCATTTTGTCGACACGACGCTGATGGCGGCCGCCCTCAAAATCGGTGTTCAAAAAGGTTTTGACGGCCTCGGCGGCGATGGCGGGCCCGGTGATATTGGCCCCAAGGCACAACACGTTGGCGTCGTTGTGACGGCGCGTCATCTGGGCTTCGTAGGCATGGTGGACGAGGGCGGCGCGCACGCCGTGGATTTTATTGGCCGTCATGCTCACCCCAATGCCCGTGCTGCACACCAGGATTCCTGCAACCGCCCGCCCGGAACTCACGGCCTGGGCCACGGCCACGGCAAAGTCGGGATAATCGCACGAAGCCTTGTCATGCGTCCCCATGTCCTCGACCTCGTATCCAAGCTCCGTGAGCATGGACTTGAGGCTTTCTTTCATTTCAAATCCGGCATGATCGCTGCCGATGGCCAGATGCGAGCCTGTTGGAACCATAGTTTCATCCTTTGTCAAGAAACGTTGAGGAAATGAAAATTCGCCACAAAAAAGTCTGTGCCGAAGGTCATCCACGACACAGACTTTTTATCGGCTTTTCGCCCAAAGTAAACCGACGAATGTTCGTCTTATGGATTATTTATTGAGCAGGGCTTCAAGCTGGGTGAGGGTCTCGTCGAACTCCCGGAGGGCAAACTCGATCGGGGCCGGTGTCGTCAAATCGACGCCGGCGTCCTTGAGCATCGACACCGAATCCCGGGAACTGCCCCCCTTGAGCATATCGATATATTTGACGGCATTTTTGGGATCGGCTTCGATAAGCGACGCAAACGACAGGGCGCTCGACAGGCCCGTCGCATAACTGTACACATAATATTTATAGTAAAAATGCGGAATATAGGCCCACTCGTGATCGTCCGCCCCGGACATCGTATAATCCGGACCGTAATATTTGCGGATCAACGCGGCATAGGTGTCGTTGAGCCATTTGGCCTGAATCGGGCGGTTCTGTTCGATTTCGGTGTGGGCCAGCCATTCAAATTCGGCAAACAGCGTCTGACGGTATATCGTGGCGCGAATGTTTTCGAGCTTGTCGACGAGAAGGTTGATCTTTTCGGCATCGGAATCCACATGGCGCAACAGATAATCGTTGAGCAACGCCTCGTTGGTCGTCGACGCAATTTCGGCCAGAAACATCGTGTAATGATAAGACGACGCGTTCTGGTTCTCGGCAGCATAAAGGCTGTGCAACGAATGCCCAAGCTCGTGCGCAAGCGTCGAGACGTCGTCGAGAGAATCCTGATAATTCATCAAAATAAACGGTTCGATGCCATACACCGAACACGAATACGCCCCACTCGTCTTGCCCTCGTGCGGCAGCAAATCTATCGACCCGCTCGACGGATCGAGCGTCTTTCGGAGCTTTGACACATACTCTTCGCCCAGCGGCGCAAGCGCAGTCGTGATGAGCGACGCCGCCTCGTCATACGTGTAGGTTTTGGAGCTTCCTTCGGTCAGGGGAATATACATATCGTAGAGATGCACCGAATCAAGCCCCAATATCTTTTTTCGCAACGTGACATATCGATGGAGCGGCTTGAGATTGTTGCCCACCGTTTCGATGAGGTTTTTATAGATCTCCGTAGGGATATTATCTTTATCGAGATACGCCTCAAGTGCCGTGTCATAGCGACGCGCCTTGGCAAAAAGGACGTCGTTTTTGAGCTGCCCCACATAAGCGTTGGCAAAGATTTCCTCGTATTTGGCGAGCGCATCCATGAGGCCGTCGACCGCGGCGCGGCGCACCTCGCGGTTGGGACTGCGGCGGAATTTGCTGTAATTGGCGAGGTTGAGCTGAACCTCTTCCCCGGCCTCGTCGCGAATGACGGGCAAGGGCAGGGCATCGATCATCGCACTGAACACATCCTCGCTGTTGGAATGGATTTCATTGAGATCGATTTCGGCCCACAAATTGTCGCCCGCAAGACTCAGCACGCGTTCGCCGTCGGCATCCAGCACCCGGCCGGCCCGGCGCGAAATATTGCGAATATACGGTTCATAGGCGCGAAGCGCCTCGTCGGAGGCAAAAAATCCATCGAGTACCTTCGGATCGATTTTGAGAATGCCGTCGCGCACCCCGGTCGCCGCCTCCATGAACCGCGCAAGCACGTTGGCCGCTTTTTTCTGGTCGGCCCGCGAGGCGTCAGAAGGCTCGGTATCCACCGTCATGTTCGCATAAAGCGTGAGTTTGTTGATGTCGGTGTGAAGCCTGAAATAGAGGTCCAGACACTCCCTCAGACGCGCCGCAGAATCAAACACACGGCACTCCGCAATCGACGCGCTCTGCGCCCCGGCGTTTTCCAGCGCCTGGCTGAACGCCTCGTACGACACGAACAGACGATCTTTTTTCCACAAATATTTGGGATCGATCTGGGCCCGGGTCTTGACGCCCACCGGCGCAGCATCCTCGGCTTTTTTTACGGGTTCTGCCATGGGTTTATCCTTTTTTGTGCTGTCATCTTTTTCCACGGCCTGGCCCGCAGCCTCGACCGCACAGGCATTGCAGGCCTCGGCCACAGGACAGGGTTGCGGAAGCGGACAGGACTGCTGACATCCCGTGACGGCCATCGCCATGCCCGAAACCGCCCACACATAAAAAGAAAGGGATTTCATCTCGTTACAGCTCCAATTCAACGCGAGGCGCAAGCCTCGTCGAAATGCCCAAAAATCTCGCCAGCGAAGCGAAGAGGGGGGCGACGCGTATTTGCGCCCGTTGACCCCGGCACGTCGTGCCGCGCGAGTGCCTGTTTCGGGGCGGCCGTGCTTCTCGGGCCCGCCCGGGCCCTCCATACGCACGGCTCGCGCGGCTATTTCGCCACTGCGTGCCTCAATACGCCGCGCAAATAGCGGCGTTGGGGGGACACTTCCCCCACCCCAAAAACACAAGGCTCTTTAATGCTTTCACCCCAAAATTCGCAAGGTCTAACACAGAATGACCCATGCCCTATTTTATTTTGATTATTGGATACCGCCGGATTTATGCTAATCACCGACGCGTTTGGCCCTGCACTAAAGGGCCGCTGACGGAGGTTTTATGAAGTTTCGCGTGGTCTGTCTCAGTATCGTAGCGAGTTGTGCCTTGCTCTCACAAGGATTCGTCTGCTCGACAAGAGTGGAAAAAATGGAGGCCGATATTGCGGCGTTGCAACTGCAGTTTGGCGAGATTCAGAAGCGCGTCAACAACGATCAGACGCAGTTGACGGAGATGATCCTCAGGGCCGACAAAAAACTCGAAGAACTCAACAACACGCAGGGAAAAACACACGACCAGGTCGCACAGCAGAACGTCCAGCTCGCCCTCGAACTCGAAAAGGAACGCGCGGAACTGGCCGACATGAGAGGGCGCATCGACGTGCAGCAAAAAACCATCTCAGACCTGCAGACAGCCCTGCAAACCCTCATGGGCTCAGTCGCCGGGACAACCGGCGGTTCCGGCATCATCCTGCCCAGCGATCAGGAGGCCCTCTTCACTTTCATCGAGGAAAAAAAGGCCGCAGGAGACTCCGCCTCACAACGCGCCGGAATCCAGGAGTTCGTCAGGCGATACCCCAAGGATCCCCGCGTCGAACCCATCCTGGCCGAACTCGTTTCCCTCTACGGTGCCGAAAAATCCGACCGGGATGCCATCGCATACGCCGCACAGTACCTCCAGCTCTTCCCCAATGGCGCAAACCGAAACGAGGTCATTTACGTCATGGGCGAAGCCGGACTCAGAATCGGAAACTGCGACCTGGCTCAAAAATCATTCATGACCCTGCAGTCCCTGTCTTACCGCGACGCAGGCTCGCGTTTAAAAGAAGCCAAAAATTGCAAGTAATCTTCTTTTTTCACATCCAAAGAAACGATGACAACACGTATCACTCACCACAAGGAATCTGACAATTTTGAAATCCGACAGATGGAAATCGGCGACCTGGCTGCCGTCTTCCACCTCGGGGAAAGACTGTTTACCGCCGACAAATGGCCAGCCCTCTACAGGACATGGGACGAATTTGAAGTCGTGACGTTTTTTGCCTCCGACACCGACACGTGTTTCGTGGCCACCAGAAACGACACCGTCATCGGATTCGCCCTCGGCAATGTGATCGAAAAGGAACACAGCGCCTGGACGTATGGCTACTGCGTATGGCTGGGCGTCGACCCAGATTGCAAACGCACGGGCGTGGGCTCCGCCCTCTTCTCGGCCATGAGAGACAAGTTCATCGACCTAGGCGCCCGCATGATCCTCGTCGATACCGACGCCAACAACGAACCCGCCATTCACTTCTTCAAAAAAACCGGGTTCGACCACGAAAACGCCCACGTCTACCTCTCGATGAACCTCACCCATTGCCCGGAATACCTCGAACACCGTAAAAATCGATCCTGAACTTTTTTTTGTGGGGGGACGAAGTCCCCCCAC
>CAMCLY010000178.1 GCA_945875805.1 uncultured Myxococcales bacterium
CCTTGCGGGCTTCTTCCTCGGCCTTAGCCTTGGCCTCTTCCTCAGCCTTGCGGGCCTCAGAATCGGCGGTCATCCCAGTTCCACGTCTGGCCAGAATGGCCTCGACGACTTCGGGGTCAATTTCACGGGCCTTGGCCTCAAATTCCGCCGCATTCTCGGGACTTTTGAGCTCGTTGAGGCACAAATCGCTCATTTCCATCCACAGCGTCGCCCGGCGCTTCGCCGAAAGATTGTCAATCCCAAGCTCGACCTTGAGCAACTTAACGACCATTTTGTAATTCGACGCCAGACGATAAATACGACGCGCCGCATCAAAACTCTCCGCGCGCCACGGCCACGTCTTGACGGCTTTCTGGAAGCATTTGAGCGCATCATCCAGGCGCCCGAGCTTGACTTCGCAAATCTGCCCCGCCACATGCAAAAGGCTGCTCTGCTTTTCGGGCTGCGTCTCGCGTTCCGCCTCGGCAACAAGCGTTTCCATCAGATTCTGCCAGTTCGCAAACTGCGGGAACTTCTCATTCAGCGTGATGAGCTTCGTCCAAACCTTGTTTTCCCTGAGTATTTCAGCCAGCTCCTCAAAAGCTTTCCGATCCCCTGGATTATGTTTCAACGCTTCCTGGCATGCTTTGGCTCTGTCTTGATCTTTCATGGCTTCCCCTAAAAAAAGTGGCGCGCCTGCGCCTGAGACTTCATTATGGTTCTATTACATTCAAAATTTGCATTCAAGCAAAGACCCATTACAGAACACAGTTTCCCGTTGTCTGTGCGGTGGGGGAGGTCTCCCCCTGCCGCGGCTATGGGCCCCGGATGCCGACCAAAACCCCGGTCGTGCCCTTGTCTCAGGGCGCCGTAACGCGCACCCAAATACGCCATGACGTGCCGACCAACAGATCAAAATGCGCGCGTATCCGCCAAAGGCGGATAGCGCGCAGGCACGGCGTATTGAGACCGGCGACGGTCGAAATAGCCGGGCCCCATACGCCCGCGCCCCCCTCAACGGGGGCAGGCCCCCGTAACGCCCCCAGACCTCACCGGCACTCCGGGACTCGCCACATGACGCAGGCCGGCGGTCAATTTTTACGCAACCCCTTGAATTTTCGGATGTTTTATGCAGTACATCATGGCGATTGACCAGGGCACCACCTCGACAACGGTGCTCATTCTCGACGAAAACCTCGACATTTGCGGCTCGGCCTCACAGGAATTTGCACAATTTTACCCGCGCCCCGACTTCGTCGAGCACAATCCGGACGCGATCTGGCAGTCCGTCCTCGACGCCGTGGGGGCGGCCGTGGCACGCGCGCGCATCGATGCTCGCGACATTGCGGCCATCGGGATCGCCAACCAGCGCGAAACGACGCTCATCTGGGATCGCACGACGGGACAGCCCATACACAACGCCATCGTCTGGCAATGCAGACGCACAGCAGGGGCCTGCGAAGACCTCAAAGCCCGCGGCCTTGAGCCTCTCGTGCGCCAAAAAACCGGACTCCTCTGCGACCCCTATTTTTCGGCCACCAAAGCCCGCTGGATTCTCGATCACACCCAGTCACAGTCCAAAGCTCTCGCCGGAAAACTCGCCTTTGGCACCATCGACACCTATCTGCTGTGGATGCTCACGGGCGGACGCGTCCATGCCACCGATCCTTCCAATGCCTCGCGCACCCTCCTGATGAACCTCGCCACCCTCGACTGGGACACGGAACTCCTGGAGATTTTTGACATCCCGCGCCAGATGCTGCCCGTTATTTTGCCCAATCAGGCGACGTTCGGGCGAACCTGGCGAGTCCCGGGCCTCCCCGACGGCATTCCAGTCACGGCCATGATGGGCGACCAGCAGGCGGCCCTGTTCGGGCAGTGCTGCTTTGAAACCGGGACGGCCAAATGTACGTTCGGCACCGGCGCGTTTCTGCTCCTCAATACGGGCGACAAAATCGTCACCTCACACCACGGCCTCCTTTCGACATGCGCATGGAAAATCGGCCCCACGGCCTGTTATGCCCTTGAGGGAAGCGCGTTCGTGGCCGGCGCTCTCGTGCAGTGGCTTCGCGACGGACTCGGAATCATCGAATCATCCGCACAAATCGAAGTTCTGGCGCGCACTGTCGACGACTGCGGAGGCGTCATCGTCGTGCCGGCGCTGACCGGGCTCGGGGCGCCACACTGGAAACCACAGGCGCGCGGCCTGATTTCAGGGCTGACGCGGGCCACCTCGCGCGGGCATATCGCACGCGCCGCACTCATGGGGATTTGCCAGCAAAACACCGACCTGCTCGACGCCATGTGCGCGGATCTGGGCGCCAGACTGGCGGGCGTCCGCGTCGACGGAGGCGCCAGCGTCAACGACCTCCTCATGCAGATACAGGCCGACCTGCTCGACACGCGCCTCATACGACCCCAAAACCTCCAGACGACGGCCATCGGCGCCGGGATGTGCGCCGCACTGGGCATCGGGATGTACCAAAATCTGGCGTCACTGGGCGAGGCGTGGCACGCGGGAAGAGAATTTCATCCGGAAAAAGACGAACGGTGGAGAGAGGAGGCGCGCCGCGCATGGAAAGACGCCATCGCCCGAACCTGACGTTTGAATTTTTGCCCCCCATCACTGCGGTTCGAGGCGATGGGAAGCAAGCCAGGCCACAAACACCTCGGACGGTTCGCGCTCGTCGATTTTTTGATCCAAAACGGCCTCGCGACAATGGGCCAGATAAAGCCCAAGCGTTTTGCCGTGCACATGGAGTTCGTCCATGATGCGCTTCGACAAATCGGCGGGCAGCCGGATTTCCGCCCTCGCTGGATCGGCGAGGTAGGGTTTCAGCGCATCGCGCCAACGTTCGAGCCGCTGGCGCTCCGAATCACGGCACGACGCACAAATCGTCTCAAGCCGGACCTCCTGAAACCGGTCCCATCGCGGAAGTTCCTTCCCCATGGTCATGGCAAACTCCCGCACGGCACGCGCCGTGGGCTCCCCGGCAGGCAACGGCATCAGACGCCGCACAATCGACTCGCCACGCGCCACCGAAAATTTAAACCGCGACACGAGATTCTGAGCCCACAATGCCGTGACGCGCTCCGCCCATTCGCCCTCCAACGTCGCCGCATACCCGAGCAACGACATCATGGCACACCATTTTTCGTCATCCTGAGGCACCGCACATAACACGCGATCCATCGTCTGCGCCCACAAATCACGCACGCTTTCCCGAACCTCGCCGCCGGACAGCGACGTCGCCACCCCATGCGCCCCCCTCAGACACAGCGTCTCGGGCCACAAAAGCGGCCACACCCCGACCTCCCAAAGCCACGCAATCCCCTCCTGGGGCGAAGCCGCACTCAGAAGCCCGTCAAACTCACTAAACCAACGCTCATGACTCACGGTGAGTACAGACCCCGCTATCGAGCGCGCCGCCCGGGTCGCATCCGGACAGACGTCAAACCCAAGACGCGCCCTGAATCGCGCAAGACGCAACACGCGAAGCGGATCGTCCGAAAAAATCTCCACCGAACGTTCAAACGAACTCCTCGGCACCCTCAACACTCGCGCACGCAAATCCTCAAGCCCGCCAAATGGATCGATGATCTCGCCGCCCGCCGTCGCCGCCATCGCATTGATCGTCAAATCCCGGCGTTCCAGGTCAAGCGACAAATCATGTCCATAACACACAACCGGATGACGCGACCCTCGCATGTACGATTCCTTGACCCGAAACGTCGTGATTTCATACGTCTTTTTGCCAAGAGTCGTCGCAATCGTCCCAAAAACCTCGCCCACAGGAATGACCGGAAAGCCATGTTCCGACAAAATCCGCTTCGTGTCCTCGGGCAACGCGTCGGTCGTAAAATCGACATCTTTCGGCGTGCGCCCCAACGCCCAGTCGCGCACACATCCGCCCACGGCATACAACTGAAATCCCGCGCGCCCAAACACCTCAAAAAGCGACGCAAACGGCCGCAGTTCGCGCGCCACGCGCTCTGACATCTCGGGGTTCATGCACATCCGCTTCCTTTGCCCGCTCCGCCGTCCGCTTCTTTGCTCGCCCCCACGAGGATCCGGGCCAATTTCCGACTCAACGGAAACATGTTCATCAAAAAGAATATGAGAACCAGACATAAGCCCAGCACCGCCCATTCAAACCCATTCATGCCCACTGCCTTTACAAATCTCAGCAAATAACTCCGAGTTTCACGCCTTTTTGGGGTGGGGGAAGTCTCCCCCTGCGCGTCTATGTGCTCAGGCCTCCGGCCTTGCGCGCATACGACGCGACCCCCTCCGCAACACGTCATGCCCGGGGCGGCCTTATAATGCGATCCCAGACTCAAAAGGTGCAAAAAAAAGCCGCAGTCGACAAAACTGCGGCTTGATGTCTGAGTTTAACGCAAATTCAGGCGAAACAAACAGGCCTTCCTACTCGTTGGCCCCTTCGACGACGCCCGGCACGACGATCGCCACCGGCTGCGTGTCAAACAAAAGCCCCGTCGTCGGGTTGTACACATCGATATACGCCGTAAACACCTGCGTCGTCTCCACCGGCACAAAGCAGTTGTCGTTCTGAGCCTCTACCGTAAACGTCAGCTGCGCCCCCTGCTTGGACGTCGATGACGTCCCCGTGGCGAAGTTGGTGAAACCGTTGTTATACGTCGCACCGCCCACTTTGGAAGGCACGGCCACGGGGTTACACGACTTCTCGGGTTCCGCCGGAGGCGCAATGTATCCCTTGGCAACCACGCGTTTCACAAAACAACTCGTGTTCTTGCCATTGTCCATCGTATTGCCGCGAATCTTGGTCGACACTTCATACGTGCCGTATTTGACCAGTGCGTCAACGCCCTGCGTAATATACGTGGCCACCGCACTCTGAGAACCTGTGTACTTGAGAATACACTGGTTCGCTTTGCCATTGACCGTCACAGGCGAAGAAGAGGAACCAAGACAACACATGTTCGTACCACACGACCATGTACTCGCCCCCGTCTTGAACGCGCACACGGGCACCACGGCGTTGGATTCTCTAGCCCATGTCGTCATTTGGCTATAAGAATCTGCACTTCCCACATCGAGTGTAATGACGCGAATACCTTTATTTTTGAGTACGGGAAGCAACACATTGGTATAGTGGGGTGCAGGAACATAGCTTGTATTGTATGAATATGCATTGTAGTCGTGAGAATAAATATCCGTGGCATGAACGACTACAGGGAGTGTGTCTTTTCGAAAATCCACGCCTCCCCATGTTCCCGGATCGACATTTGTTCTGGCTGAAATACTTCCGCCATTCCAAGCCACACCGGCCCCCGTGGCAATTTGATACAGCGATTCCGCACCGCTTTCTGCACCATCTCCACCATAGCGAGTCGTAAACAAGGAGCTGTTGGTATAACCGGTCACTGTGGCGGGAACCGTCGAGACTTTACCCAACAGACGGAACGGAAGATCCCCATCTGACGCATACCCATATCCTCCCACAGGGAAATCATCAAAGTTCGTCAGTGCAAACCCACTATCGGTCACCATGGAACGAATCGAATTGATCATCGATTTAATATTTGTCTTTACCGAATTGATCGTTCCCCCCATGGATCCGGTCGTGTCAACGTTAAACACGACGTCGAGCTTGGAGACCTTGGGCGTAAAGTACAACGTGTCGTCTTTTTTCTCTCCCTGATACGGCAATTCAAAATAGAAGTCATAGACGCTTTTGACGCCGACGGCGGCATCGCAAACCATCTGTGCCGGAGTATATTTGCCGCCGCTGGCCAGGGCCACGGCGTGTTCGGCGGCATCCTGGTATCCGTCGCCGTCGGTATCTTTGTTCACCCGGGGAACCATGCCTTTTGTCTTGCAGGGCGCAATGGCTTCAAGGGCATATTCAATGTTGTCGGTCAGACCGTCGTCGTCCGAATCGAGTTCCAAAATATCGGGGATCCCGTCGCCATCGCTGT
>CAMCLY010000179.1 GCA_945875805.1 uncultured Myxococcales bacterium
CGGCGATGACGCCGGAAGTCAGTCCGAAGACAACCCCGGCGAGGACAATCCCGGCGAGGACAATCCCGGCGAGGACAATCCCGGCGGCGAGGACAATCCCGGCGGCGAGGATCCCGGCGAGGATCCTGGCGAAGAACCTTCCGAAGGATGGTCGGCCCTTCTGTTGCCCGCCATGGCCACCGACATCGACATCCCCTTTGAAGGAAGTACCCGCGTCAAAGTCATGCTCGTCTCGACCAAAGACGAAACCGCCGGCGATCCCATCGCCGGTGCCTCGGTCAAATGGGGCATCGAAACGGGCAACGAGTCCATCAACCTGGCCGGCGGCTCCTCTTCGACCATGAACGACGGTGTCGCACAAATCGCCGTCCGCTCTCAAAAAGTCGTCGGTTCCGCCGTCGTCGTGGCCTCAAGTCCCCAGGCGCCCAAAACCGTCAAATTCAACGTCAATGTCCTCGACATCCCGACAGGTACGCTCCAAATCGCCGCCACCTACGCCGGAAATGCCCCCGTCCAGAACTTCGTCATCAAGCTCTACGACGGAAACGACGTCCAGTGCGCCAGCTTCATCGACGGCGAGGATCTCACCGTCGACCCGCTCTTCCCACCCGTCGATGGACAAAATGCCGAATTTGAAAATCTCCAGGTCGATCAGCGGTTCGCTGCCATCGCCTACGGTTATGCCGCCGACGGCGGCGCCCCCCTCGCCGTCGGTTGCCTCGACTCCGGACTCGTCATCCGCGAAAACGAAGCCACCTACGGCAACATCCTCCTCGAAACCATCGATCTCAACCTCGCCACCACCTACCGCGTCCGGAGTTATTACGACCTCGGAGACGTCGCCAGCGCCCTAGGCTCCGTCGGAAAATTCGTCACCGCCATCGGCGATTTCGCCGCAAACCCCGGCGGTATGCTCTACGATCTCGTCATCGAGGCCGTCAAAGCCGGACTCGCCGGATGGGCCGGTAGCGTCATTGACACCGTACTCAGCGTCAGCGGCCTGAAGGACAAACTTCTCAGCTACCTCAACGGCGTCATCACTTCCAACCAAACCGTGTGCAAAGTCGGCCTCTTCGGTTGCCAGTTCCGAAACGTCATCCGCATGATGGAGTTCGTCGGCGAACTCAACGTCCAGAAACGCGGTTCCGTCGAACTCAACGGCACCAGCGCCTATGACGGCTTTGCCGCCTACTGGCGCATGGCCCCCAACAACTGCCCGCTCGGAAGCGACGGCAACTACCTCGACCCCAACTGCGGCCGCATGCTCCTCACCACCAAACAAATCGGCGGCCTCGGCACGACCATCAATTTCCTCGAAGGCGCCTGGCAGGGTTCGCTCGCCAACGGATACAACCGCCTCTCCATCGAATCCCACGAACTCAAACTCTCCTACGGCAAAATCGTCGTCCACCTCATCAACAACCTCCTCCTGCCCAAACTCGCCGGCGGCGCCAACAACTTCAATGACGCCATCGCCTACTGGATCAACTGCACCGCCATCGGAAACTGGCTCTCCGACACACTGACCATTGGCTGGCTCGGCGTCACAGTCACCCCCGCACAGGGCTACAGCTGGTGCAAATCCGCCGCCTCCGGCCTGGGCGCACTCCTCAACTTCGCCACCGCCTTCGCCGAGCTCCAGCAGGCCGGCTCCGACATCATCATCTCCGGCACCGCCACCTTCCAGGACACCAACGCCGACAACACCGTCGACGACATCGTCAACGGAAACTGGAGCGGCAGCATGTCCATCACCACCAAGAGCGACGGTACCGAAATCACCACCACCACCGGCGTCAAAGGCATCTGGAGCGCATACAATCAAAATAACGTCAAAATCGACGGCGAGAACATCTACTGCACTTCGCCCAAATCGGATACCGATTCCAACGACCAGGATTGCGCCTATCCGCCCATCAACTACAATGCCCTCAACAGCGGCGGACTCTGCAACGAATATCTCAAGTGCGCCCAATAGCGTCTGAACACGCCCACAAAGGCCGGGATTTTCCCGGCCTTTTTTTTGACACCGTGTTGCCCATGTTGGCCGTGATGGCTTTTGGGGCGCCGGCTATCCGCCTCCCGGCGGATACGCCGCGCCGGCGCGCTATGTGCCATACGCGCGCCCTTTATCGTGCATTTCCATTCACGCGTGTTTCTATATAAAACGACAATATGCGTTCAGATTTTATACCTATAAAATGAATATCACACATTCCTAATTGATTTGTACATAAATTATATCCATCTTTTATATCTATTTTATATTTACCTTTATACTTATTTATATATATTTTATACTCATCTATTTTATGTTTATATTTTTATACTTATCCATTTTACATCTATCCGTCGCGCACGCATGGGCGAATGCGGTATACGTGAAACATTCCAGGCCATGAAGTCCGGACAAAACACGAAGTGGCACCGCGGTCAGACGGCGTCCCGGGCTGAGGGGGTAGCGGCGTATGCGCGCAAGGCCGTAGGCCTGAGCACATAGCCGCTCAGGGGGAGACTTCCCCCTCCCGAAACGCCCGACATCAAAGAATGCGCCATCGGCATCCGGCCCCCGGATCGACTTTGTATGTGGAATCCGTATTCAGGACTTACGACGCAACACCTTGCGACGCACCTTGCGCACGAATCCCCGGAACTCGTCCGGAATGATGAACCGCGCAAGAAGGCCGGCACACAATGCGCCCAGAAGGCCGCCCAGGGAGAGCTGAAGGAGAATCTGCCACAGGCGCCCGAACCCAAGGACGGACTGGAGGACGTCGGCAACCCGCAATCCCGCCTCAGCCCCCAGAGCGGCGACGATACCGAGACACAGGCCACGGGCAAGGGCGCGCACGATCGGCATGACCCCAAAATGGGCATTGAACCGGCGGTAGAAGACGACGATGACCGAGGCCTGCATGGCCATGCCGACACACGAGGCGACGGCAAGACCGGGAAGGCCAAAAAAATGGCTTAACGCGCCATAGACGGGCAACGAGGCCAGAGTCACGACAGACGTCAACACCATCGGCCTGAGGGTGTTCTGAGCGGCATAAAATGCCCGGACACTCACCATCTGTATCGTCCAAAATACGATGGATATAGAAAGTATCCTAAGAATTTGTGCCGTTTTTTCGGTATCCAACGCCGTAAACGCGCCTCGCTCATAGACGATGGCCACCATGGGCTCCGCCAGCACGACGAAGAATCCGACGAGAACCATCGACAGAAGAATGACGTTTTTGAGCGTGCGATGAAGCGTGTCCGCCGCCACGTCGTATTCGCCCCGCGCCGAAAGCTGCGAGAGATACGGGAGCGCGGCCTGTCCCGCCGCCTGCCCCACGATGGCAATGGGCACGAGCACAAGCCGACGGGCATAGTTGAGCCAGCTGATCGATCCCGCCTCCATCGTCGAACCGATAAAACGACCGACCCATTCGTCCACCGTCGTCAGACTCACACCGAGCATCAGCGGAAGCGTCAGGAAAAGATACTTTCTGAAGTCGGCATCGCGGAACCCCCATACCGGACGGTAACGGAGCTTTTTGTGCAAAAACACAAAGGGAAGCAAAAACGGCCCCAGGGCCGCACCGATCAGCGCCCCTATCGCAAACCCTTTCATCCCAAAATACGGCCCAAGCACGACGCCAAGAACGATGATCGATAGATTGTACAGAAGGGGGGCAAGCGCCGACGGCAAAAACTGACCCCGGGCCATGAGTACGGCCATCATCAGGCCACCGAGATAATGAAAAAATTGCCCGGGAAGCACGATCCGCGTCATCTCGACGGTTTTGGCGATCTGATCCGCATCAAACCCCGGAAAAAGCAGACCTGCCAGCGGAGTGGCAAAAGCAAAACACCCCACTATCGCCGCCACCAAAAGCCCTCCCATCGTCGTCGCAATGAGAGAAAAAAGACGTTCCGCCTTTTGAGGTGCATTTTGTGCCAAGTATCCCGCAAACAGCGGAATAAACGTTATCGAAAGCGTCCCCCCGGCCAGGAAATGATTCATCAGGTCCGGAAGCATAAACGCCGCATTGTAGGCATCGGTATCGGCCCCCGCGCCGGCCTGATAGGCAATGACCGCCTCCCGGACATACCCCAGAAGCCGGGAACACAGAATCCCCATCGACAAAATGACGGCCGCCAGGCCAATGCGTTTCACACGCGTCTGCAGGGGCGCCTGCCCCGCCGAGGCCGGATCCGCCCCCGGCGTCGACAGCGCCTCCGGCGCCTCTGAAGAACTCACTGTTTGTGTCATGACTCTCCCAATCTCAGAAAAAACATTTGCCGCCACGCGCGGTGTAGACGATAACCTCGCGTTCTCTCGCTCGCCAGTCTGGCGCGCAGAGCGCCTTTCAAACCACAAAATGGATGCCTATGAATATCACTTTTTATAAATACGAAGCCACGGGCAACGATTTCATTCTCATCGACGCCCGCACAAACAGCGCTCCCCTCCCCTTCATCACCCAAAACGCCGCCGTCCTCTGCGACCGGCACACGGGCATCGGCGCCGACGGAATCCTCGTCCTGACGCGCTGTGATTCGTCCAATGACGCTTTTCTTCACATCATCAATGCCGACGGTTCCATCGCCAAAATGTGCGGAAACGGCATGCGCTGTGCCGCCGCCTATCTCAACGCAATACACGAACAGGCCTCACAACCCCAAGGGACGTTTGATATCGAAACCCTCGGAGGCCTACAGCACGCCGTCTGCACCGCAGTATCGGGCAAAACCACTCAGGTCAGCGTGACCCTGCAACGCGTCCTGCCCGGAAAACTCGTCGACATTCAATGGGACCACCAAAAATACACCGGCCTCCAGGTCGACGTCGGAAACCCCCATGCCGTCTTCATCACCGACGAGGAGCCCGAACGCGAAGTACAACGCGTCGGACACATCCTCTCCCACCATGAAACCTTTCCTGACGGCGCAAACATCGAATTCATCCGCCCCATAGACACCAGAACCCTGCAAATGGCCGTCTATGAACGTGGCGTCGGCCCCACCCGCGCCTGCGGAACGGGATGCGTCGCAAGTGCCATGGCCTATGCAAAAAAAAACGAACTCAAAGGCGGAAACATTCTCATCCACACCCCAGGCGGAAGACTCAATGTCAGCATTCCCGCCTCCTGCCAGGACCATTTTGTCCTCTCTGGCCCCGCTTCCTTTGTCTTTAAGGGGTTCTATTCTGAATCTATAGATATATTGAATATCTCTTAACCGCCACATTCTATTCTATAAATAGCGATCGTTTCACACATACTCCTCTCCTGAATAGATCGAAGCGATTGCCATTTTTTGGGGGAGGGGGAAGTCTCCCCCTGAGCGGCTATGTGCTCAGGCCTTCGGCCTTGCGCGCATACGCCGCTACCCCCTCTCCCCTCAATACCTTATCGACACGTTTCTATAAAAAAGGCGTTATCGACCTCTTATCGATAACGCCAAATCTGTTCAAAATGACGGTCTATTTGTCGCCACTCTCGGGCTTGTGCGCCGATAACGCACTGAATATGCCAAAAGGATCGTCCTCATCTTTGTCATCCAGTTCCGAAAGCCCGCTCCACACATCATTGGACAACGACAACTTGGACGATTCTTTGGACGAAAGCCCATCCACCCCGTCTTTGGACGAAAGTCCGTCCAACTCGGACAATTCGCTGAAATTCGTCAACTTGTCGTCAAAAAGTGCATCAAACGGTGAAGACTCCGGGGTTGACAAAATATCCTCAAACGCATTGACGGACGCACCACTTTGAGCCGATTCAACGTGATCGTCGGATTCGGCCGCCGGTTCGGCGGATTCGGCCGCCGGTTCGTCGGATTCGGCCGCCGGTTCGT
>CAMCLY010000180.1 GCA_945875805.1 uncultured Myxococcales bacterium
CCCCCCCCCCCCCCCCCCCCCCCCCCCCCCCCCCCCCCCCCCGCCCCCCCCCCCGCCCCCCCCCCCCCCCCCCCCCCCCCCCGCCCCCCCCCGCGGGCGGGAGTACGATTTTTCTTGTCGCGTTTTGCGTGTTTATCTCCGCATCGAGCGTGGGATTTTCCCATGAGTGCGCTGACATCGACGACGCGGCTGAGTCGGGACATGGCGGCGTTTTCGGGAATACTTGTCGTTTCGCGTTCAAAGAGGGGGGTGTCGCTGACCGCCTCATTTTGTGGCGCGTCGTTTGAAAACTTTCGCTTGGGATCAGTTGGTTTCATCGATCATCGCATCCGAGCTAAGAGTGAAGAGTTCGCGCAGGGCATCCGCGTCGAGCTGAGTGACCCATGCTCCCGAGGCATCGACGATGGAGTCGGAGAGCGATTTTTTTTCTTCGAGCATGGCGTCAATTTTTTCTTCGAGGGTGCCGTCGGTGAGGAATTTGTACACTTGGACATTTTTATTTTGACCGATACGGTATGCGCGGTCAGTGGCCTGATCCTCGACGGCGGGGTTCCACCATCGGTCGAAGTGGAAGACGTGTGTGGCGGCCGTGAGGTTGAGGCCGGTGCCGCCTGCCTTGAGTGACAGGATGAAGACCGGCGCGCCGTGTTTGGACTGGAAATTGGCGACGAGGTCGTCGCGTTGCGAAGCGGAGAGTCCTCCGTGAAGGAAAGGCACGCGTTCGATCCCGAGTTCCTCCTGCAACAGCTGGACGAGGACATCTCCCATTTCTTTGTATTGTGTGAAGATCAGCGCGCGTTCGCCATTTTCGACGATGGTTTCGAGCATTTCGACCAGGCGCTGGACTTTTCCCGAACGTTCCTGGGTGAGGGGCGTGTCTTTTTGGAAGAGGGCGGGGTGATCGATGATTTGTTTGAGGTGGGTGAGCAGGGCCAGGACTTGTCCCTGACGGGCGATGCCCGAGGCGGATTCGATTTTCTGCATCGTCGAGTCGACGAGGGCCTGGTAGAGGGTGGCCTGTTCCCGGGTGAGATTGCAATAGACTTTGTATTCCATTTTGTCGGGCAAATCCTGGATGATGTTGGGGTCGGATTTGACACGGCGCAGAATGAATGGCGAGACGAGATTCCTCAGTCTTTCCATGGCGGCTTCGTCGTTATTGCGTTCGATGGGAATGCCGTAGATGCGTTGGAAACGCGCATGGGTGCCGAGCAGTCCTGGGTTTAGGAAGTCGAGAATGGACCAGAGTTCGGCGAGTCTGTTTTCGATGGGGGTGCCGGTGAGGGCGACGCGGAAGTCGGCCTTGAGTTCTCGCACGAGCATGGAGCGTTTGGTCGAAGCATTTTTGATGGCCTGGGCCTCGTCGAGGACGATGGCGGTCCAGTGGTGTTCAAACAGGAAGTCCGAATTTCTCGTGATAAGTCCGTAGGTGGTCAGGACGACGGTGCCCGGTATTTCGAGTTTTTTCTGGAGTTCTTCGATCGATTGGGCGCGGTCGTTTCCATGATGGACGACGACGTGGACGGACGGGGCAAAGCGTGCGAATTCCCGTTTCCAGTTTCCGACGACGCTCATGGGGCAGATGAGGAGAAATCCGCGTCGGTCCGTGGGATGGCGTTCGATTTGATTGAGAATGTGGCAGATGAGCTGGATGGTTTTTCCCAGTCCCATGTCGTCGGCAAGGCAGCATCCGAGTCCGAGTCTTGACTGGTAGGCGAGCCATGCGACGCCGCGTTCCTGGTAAGGCCGCAACGTTCCGACGAAGGAGGCGGGGGCTTTCATCGTCATGTCGGTGATATCCTCTTGCGTGAGTCGGGAGAGGATATCGGCAATTTTTCCTTCGACGACGACCTCGATATTGGAGTTGGGGGAATTTGGGTCGGCAATTCCCGTCAGTGCCCGGCTCATGGCATCAAATCGCGTCATCACGCCCTGGGTTTCGTTCTGATCCATGAGGGACTCGATGTCGCGCAGCTGGACGGGATCGACGAGTACCCACTCGCCGTGCCACTGGACAAGGGGTTGTTTGAGCGCCACGATGGCGCGAAATTCCTCGGCACTGACGACCTGATCTCCGAGCGCGGCTTCCCATTGGAATCCGGCGAGTTCGCTGAGTCCAAAATGTCCCTGTGAGGCGTCTCCCGGGGCGACATCCCGAATGCGGAAACGCGCGCGGAGTCGGCGTGCGCCCTGATCGGTGAGTTGCTCGGGAAGCCGCACGTCGAAGCCCGCCGAGTACAGCATCGGGCTGACTTCCGAAATAAACGTCCAGGCCTGTTTGACGTCGAGAAACACGCCTTCGGGTTTGGACTGTTCGAGGCTTTTTTGGAGGGGTTCAAAGAAGCGAGCGGCTTTGCCCAGGTCGGAGAGGAGCCTTTCCTGCGGATTTTCAAACGAATGCTGGTCGATGCGCAGTTTTTCGGTGCCGATGGAAAAGACGAGACTGGCGGGGATGGCGAGGGTAGGGTCTTCGTTGGCGACGAGGACGTATCGCAGAAACCACAGGTCGTGCGAGTCCGGGGTTGGGGATTCGAGCCAGAATCCAGTGCGTGCGTCGACTTCCTGGGTTGCGGCCCCGTCATGCAGAGGGGTCAGCCATTCGGTGACCGATTCGACGAGCATGGGATCTTCGAGGTGATAGTCGATGCGCGACTGGGCTTTGTGGCGCAAAAGGGACTCTATCCATCGGCTCTCCCATCGCGGCAGATCTTCGAGTGCGCAGGGCGTGGTAAAGACGTATTCCTTCATCGGCATCCACATTCGGATGTCGTCGGGCGTGTGGCCGGCGTCTTTGTGTGCGGGAGAGGTCCCGAACTGACGAGGGGGAACGGAATCATCGGACATGGCCGCGTCCTCGTCGTCGGACGGGGAGATTTCGTCGGCACCGCATGGTTCAAGAAGATCCTCTTCGTCGGCGATGTCCTCGTCGGCGCATATTTCGGGACCGGCAGGGGGGCACTGGTCATCTTGGGCGGCCGGCGTCTGGGCGCCGGTCAGATGGGCGCAGATATTCTCGAAGTACTGGGGATAGTCGCGCATGAGGATTTCCATGAGCGGCGCCGAAGCCTGGGGGCGCGGCAGCATGATGAGCTGTCGGCGTACGGCTGCGATTTGTTCTGCCGTCATTTCGTCGAGCGATGCCGTGCGAATGAACGCGTCGATGGCGGCATCGAGAAAGGCGCGCACGAGCGCCTCGGGGTGCCACATCATGGTGGGCTTGCGCCGACGCCGGTCGTTGCCGCGGTTTTTGTCCCATCGGTTGTGGGGTACGCTGTAGAGCGCGTGCGCGCAGACGGGCATCAGGGAGGCCAATTGCCGCACACGGCTGATATCGACGGAACTTTCGATGGCGGCCTGCCAGACACCGTAGAGGTTGTGGCCGTTCGTCTTGAGGCTTGGGACGAAACAGGCGCGCGAAATGAGTTCCAGGGCGAATTTGGCGGCATAACTCCAGGCGATGATCGAATCACACGGCTGTCTTCGTCGTCTCCGGCCCTCGGCGGGATCGGGGGTTAGGGTCGCCGTGCCCAGGATGCGCACGGCGTCGGCCATTTCGAGCGCGCGTCCCTGGACGTTTTCGATGCGGTAGCGGCCGTCGCGGGCGGGGAGGATGAGCCGGGCCTCCGCCGGGGGCAACCGCGACTCCGGGATGCCGGACACGCCTGTGCGTCGCAGCATCAGTGACCAGTCGGTGTCTGGGCCATCTTCTGGACCCCAGAAAAACAAAAATCCGTCCGACGGCGCGTTGCGACGTGTGACGAATGTCGCGTGGATCGGTGGAACCTCACGCACATAATCTTTGGCTTTACTCACCGTGTTCCTGCCAGTTCAGTCGGACAAAGAAGCCATAGGGGACTCTCTGTCCAGGCGCATGATCTATGAGCACTCCAGGGCATCCGTATTTCTTTCCGCACATCTACGCACGGCGCCCACTCAAAAGCGCTTATGTAAAGTTAATTTCGGAAATGGGAAGCCATGGAGCTTGGCATACTTAAACCGTAATGAAATAGCTCTGATTCAAACCATTGGGAGGGGGGCGCGGCGTATTGAGCGCAAGCGAAATAGCCGCGTTGGGGGGACACTTCCCCCCACAAAAAATGAACCAGAGGTTTCTTAGAGCCATTCAGGACTGCCGGAAAACGATCCGGGGCACAGAGGCCGGAGATCTAAAACAGCCGTCGAATGTCGCACGCTCTGCCCCCTTGTGCGGGGGAAAAGACGCGGCGCTTTTAGTCCACATGGCGCCGCGCGTCAACCCGGGAATCGACTATTTTGTTTCGGCAAATTTTGCCGCGCGTTCCAAGCGGGCGAGGGTTTCCTCACGTCCCACGAAATAGACGACCTCATAAATTCCCGGAGACTGGGCAATGCCGACGATGGCGGTGCGGGCAGGCTGGGCGATTTTGCCCATCTTCAGGCCGCTGGACGCGGCCACGCGAGCGAAGGCCGCTTCGATTTCGGCCTCGTTCCACGTGCCAACTTCGGACAGGGAAGAGGCCAGTTCCCTCAGCAGGGCGGGCGTTTCCGCGTTGAAGTGCTTGGCCACGCTCGCTTCGTCATACGACTCCGGCGCACGGAAAATAAACATGCTGTCGTCGACGATTTCGTTGAGGTTGTGTGCGCGTTTGCGCATCATTTCGAGGAGTTTGTCGAGCTCCGGCCCGCGTTCCAGCTTCACGCCTTTCTTTTCGTACAGCGGCAACACGTGATCCGCCAGCGTCTCCAGGCTCACCAGCCGCAGTTGCTGCTCATTCACCCATTTCAGCTTCTCCTCGTCAAACTCGCCGTTGGCGCGGTTGATTCCGTCGACGTCGAACGCCTTGATGAGGTCGGGAATCGTGAAAATCTCGTCGTCCCCGTGCGACCAGCCAAGGCGCACGATGTAATTGATGAGTCCCTGCGGCAGGAGCCCGAGCGCCTCGCGATAGTACTCCACCGAGGGACTGCCCTTGCGTTTGGAAAGCCCGTCGATGCGCGGGGCATGGCCAAAACGCGGGGGCTCCTTGCCCAGCGCGTGGTAGAGCGCGATCTGGTCGTGCGTGTTGTCGATGTGATCGGCGCCGCGGATGACATGCGTAATCTCAAGCGCCAAATCGTCCACGACGACCGCAAACTGATACGTCGGCATGCCGTCCGAACGCACCATGATGAAATCGTCAAGATCCGAATATTTTTTCGTGATCTTCCCCTGAATCATGTCGTCAAACGTCGATTCGCCCTCGAGCGGCATTTTGAAGCGCACCACGTGCGTCCCGCAGTCCGGCCCGAGATTTTTGTCGCGGCACGTCCGGTCGTAGCACGCCCGGTTCATCGTCGCCTTCATCGCCTCTTTCTTGGCCTCGAGTTCTTCGCGCGTGCATGTGCAACGATACGCCTTGCCCTCGGCGATCAGGCGTTCCGCGATTTCATGATAAATCGACAGGCGTTCCGACTGGCGCAACACCGGCCCGTCCCAGTCCAGCCCCATCCACTTGAGGCTGTCGTAAATCACCTGCACCGCCGCTTCCGTATGCCGTTCCCGGTCCGTATCCTCGATGCGCAAAATGAACTGTCCGCCGTGGTGGCGCGCAAAAAGCCAGTTAAACAGCGCCGTCCGGGCATTGCCCAGATGCATGAACCCCGTCGGGGACGGGGCAAATCTCACTCGTACCGTCATCGTCTGTTCCTGTAAATTGCCAAAAAAAAGTCCCAAATCGACATTTGGGAACCGGGTTTTCATACGACAACGCGCCGCCGTTTTCAATTTTCAATTTAAGATATTTCTACATCAGCCCTTTTTTTTGGAGGGTCGGCCTGTTTCACACGGCCTCCCCGCTCCGCTTGTGCGTCCT
>CAMCLY010000181.1 GCA_945875805.1 uncultured Myxococcales bacterium
ATGCCGCACGGCCCTTTCGCAATTCATGAGGTGGTGAGGCTTGGGGCGTTGTGGAAGTGAAGCCTTTTTGTGGGTTCTAATATCCCACACCCCACGCCTACTTCTGTCCTCCGTACAGGCGGCCGTTGAACTCTAGACCTCGATGCCAAAAGGACGCAATGCGCGTGGCAGAATGCCATGCAATGCCGCGATGGCCAGACCGTAGTTGGTGATGGGGACATTTTGTGCCGTGGCCTGTTGGATGCGGCTCAACATTTGTCGGCGAGTCCACATGCAAGCCCCACAGTGAACGATGACGCGGTAGGGTGAGAGATCTTTGGGAAAATCGAGACCACTGACGGTGTCGATGCAAAGCGCGCCGCCGGCGTGTTTTTCGAGCCATCGGGGAATTTTGACGCGTCCGATGTCGTCCTGAATGGGGTGATGGGTGCAGGCTTCGGCGACGAGCACGCGATCGCCGGGCTTGAGGCGGCTGAGCGCAAGCGCCCCTTGAGTCAGCGTGTGGAGTTCTCCTTTGAATCGCGCAAAAAGCACCGAGAACCCCGTCAACGGTATCGAATCGGGAACCTGAGCCGACACGGCTTCAAATGCCTGTGAATCCGTCACGACGAGCGCGGGTGGTGTCTTGAACATATCGAGCATCGCGGAGACTTCGGTTTCACGGCAGATCGTGCATGTGGCATGGGCATCGAGTACGTCGCGAATCGTCTGGACTTGCGGCATGATGAGGCGTCCTTTGGGGGCCTCTTTGTCGATGGGGACGACGAGGAGGACATGTCCGCCAGGGGGAATGAGATCGGCAATGAGGTGACGCGAATCCAGAAAATCTGCGGGGGCCATGCGAATGATCGCCTGTTGGAGTTCTTCGATCCCGTCGCCGGTCTGGGCTGAAACGCGGACGGTTTCGACGTGCTGTTCGCGCAACGTGGCGCACAGGGGGGAATCGTCGTGTGTGTCGGATTTGTTGCAGACGGCGATCCAGGGAATCTGGCGAGTCTGGAGTTCGCGCATGATGTCTTGCTCATATAGGCCCCAGGCGCCATCGGTGACGAGAAGGGCCAGATCGCATCGATCATAGACGGCCTTGGTGCGCGCAACCCTCAGGGCACCCACGGTGCCCTCGTCATCAAGGCCTGCGGTGTCGATAAAAAGTACGGGCCCGAGGGGGAGAAGTTCCATCGGTTTTTCAACCGGATCGGTGGTCGTTCCCTTCTCGCTCGACACAATAGACACCTGTTGATGCGTGATCGCGTTGAGAATACTCGATTTCCCGACGTTGCGACGTCCAAGGATTCCGATATGGAGTCTCAGACTTTTGGATGTGCTGTTCATTTTGCGTTCCTGTTTTAGAATTTATAAAAAAACAAAGAACATCGTGTGCAGAGAACGTGTGAGAAACTGGGGTGTTGCCGAATGGACTTCGTTTTGTGGAGAACGATGAGGTCCAAGTCGGAGGGGGTAGCGGCGTATGCGCGCAAGGCCGGAGGCCTGAGCACATAGCCGCTCAGGGGGAGACTTCCCCCTCCCCCAAAAAAACGCGACCCAAAAAAAAGCCGCCCATCATGGCGGCTTTTCTTATCGGTGCGAGATTATGAATGGCGGCGACCGCCACTCACGGGTTTGGGCTGATTGGCTTCGTTGACGCGAATGGCGCGCCCTTCGAGTTCTTTACCATCCATTTCGGAAATGGCCGTAGAGGCGGCCGCGTCATCCGCCAGCGTCACAAAACCAAAACCGCGCGAACGACCTGTTTCACGCTCCGTGATGACTTTGGCATCGATGACTTCACCAAATTCTTCAAAGGCTTTGCGCAGACCTTCAGAAGTCGTTGCCCATGCCAAACCACCCACAAAAAGCTTTTTCGCCATAATTTCGTCTCACACAACGTTGCGCACAATGCGCCTTGCGAGTGAATGCCACTCGCGACAACATGATTCCTATGAATCAAGAGCAACACACTCTAATTAGTGGGATTGCATGACCGCGGCATATACGCTTAATTTAAGTCGCTCGCAAGCGAATAACCACTTGTATAATGGAGGAATTTTTGTTCCGTTTTGTTGCACACGGCGACTCAAAAAGCGTAAAATTGGCATCATGGCCGGGGCAGAAAATCCAGATATCAGGACGGGAGTGAAGCATGAGTTCGCCTCCATTTCGAGCGACCGGGGCGTTGGAGATTCCGGATGAACACACATGCGACGTGGCCGAACGGCTGGCTCGCACCATCGAACAGCTCGAGGCGTTTCGCATCATCGCGACGACGGTCGGGTCGGACGCCGACATCGAGTCCGTGCTCCAGCTCATCAGCGACAAAACGACTCAACTCATGCGCGCCGAGCGCACCACGCTGTATCTCATCGAAACCGACCGGTCAGGCTCGCCATGCCTCAATTCGATCATTTCTGAAGGCACGGGGCCAATCCGGCTCGCCATCGGACAGGGCATCGCCGGAACCGTCGCCCAAAGAAGGGAGAGGCTCAACATCAAGGACGTCTATAAGTCCCCGTTTTTCGACCGGACCGTCGACCAACGCACCGGGTTTGTGACGCGTTCGTGCCTCTGTGCGCCCATCTTCAACATCCAGCGAGAGCTCATCGCCGTCGTACAGGTCATCAATAAAACGCACGGTCACTTCACCCCGGACGACGAGGAACTCCTCACATCCATCGGCGCACAAATTGGCGTAAGCCTCACGCAGCACCGGTTCACCATGTCCCTGTTGCACAAAAATGTCGAGCTGACCGAGGCCCAGGAAAAACTGCGCCGGCGAAACGACGAACTCGACATGCTCTACTCCCTCGAACGCGAGGTCGCCGCGGCGCCGGATCTTCCCTCCCTCATGACACAGGCGCTTACGCGATGTGTGCGTGCCTTCCAAGTCTCACTCGCCGCCGCCGTCGTCATCGATGGCGCGCAAAATCGGCTCTTTGTGTCAAAAAAATCGTCCAATTCGGATGAAATTTGCACAGAAGATAAACTCATGGTGCGGCGTCCGAATTTTCTTAGCGCCGTCATCAGGCAGGGCGATTGCCTCAAACTGACGACTCGCGAAATCGAAACCCTCCCCGAACAGACTGCCCGCGGGTTCGGGACGGCCCTGCGCGCCCTCCTCATCGCCCCGTTTGTGCACGAAAACACGTCCTTTGGCGCGCTCATTTTTGGTTCCACCAGTCCCAATCCCGATATCTTTTCGCCCTCCGACGCCAAATACGCCGCCCTCTTCGCCTCCCACATCGCCCCCCTCGTCGCCACCCACATCGACCGCGAAGCCCAGGAAAAACTCCGGAGGCTCACCGCCATCGGCCAAATGATGTCCTCCCTGTTGCACGACATGAAAACCCCTCTGGCCAACATCTCCGGATACGTCGAACTTCTGGTCACCCAGCAGGACCCCGAGCGCCGCGCGCAATTCGCACAAATCGTCGACCGCCAGGTCGACACCCTGCGAAACATGAGCGCCGAAATCCTTCAGTTCGCCAGCGGACAGTCCGCCATTCTCCAGCGCCCCACTTCCCTTCACGACATCCTCGCCGAAGCCTGCGCGCTCCTCCACGCCGAGGCCGAGCGCCGCCACATCGAACTCTCCTGCGACGAACGCTTCCGCGGCACCCTGATATGTGACGCCGACAAAATCCAGCGAGTTCTCGTCAACCTCGTCAAAAACGCCCTCGAAGCCATCGATCAGCACGGCCACGTCCTCATTTCCACTTATGCCGACGACGCCCACGTCTACATCGCCGTCCAGGACGACGGCCCCGGCATCCCCCCCGCCATCGCGCGCACCCTTTTTGACGCCTTCGTCACAAGCGGAAAACGCGGCGGAACCGGACTGGGACTCTCCATCGTGCGCAAAATCGTCGAAGAACATGGCGCCGAAATCACCTGGCATCCCGTCGAACCCCACGGTACCGCCTTCGTCATCGCTTTCCCCGTGCAGTCTTGAGTTTTTTTCATGATGGCGCGCGCCTATCCTCGCCTCAAACGGCGAGGATACGGCCGCGCGGGGCGGCTATGTCGGCAACGCCTCCATACGCCGCCCCTCTTCGTCGGCGGGAAGCGCAAAGACGCGTTTTACCTGACGTTCAAGTCGGGCTGCGCTTCCCGTGTTGTAAAAAATTAAATCGGCGCGACGAAGGCGTTCGTCGTCGCGCATCTGATGGCGCAGACGCGCCCGGGCCGCTTCGGCATCGACGCCGTCGCGCACACATATCCGCACCACGCGCCACGATTCAGGGCACACCACCACCACCGAGGCGTCACACCAAGTCTCCCAGCCCGCCTCAAACAACAATGCCGCATCGAGGACCACGCGTCCCGGCGCGCTCGCCAGACGCAACCTGACTTCTCGCTCAAGCGCCGGACGCATGATCGCGTTCAGCTGTGACACGGCCTCCGGCGATGCAAAGGCGCGTTGCGCAAGCACGCGCCGGTTGACCATGGAACGCCCGTCCTTAAAAAGAATGGCGTCTTCCCCAAACGCCCGTTCAATCGCGCGGCATATCTCGCAAACCCCATGTAACGCACGCGTCACCTCGTCCGCATCGACAAGCCTCCAACCAAGTTCCCGCAGTATCCGGGAGACCGTCGATTTTCCACTCCCCATGCCCCCCGTCAGCCCAAGAACGCGAATGTCCTCAATACATTTCGTCATCTTTGCGTTCCAAAAGCTCCAGACGTCGTTTCAAATCGACCACCTCATTTTCGAGTTCTTCGAGTCTCTGGACGAGCATCAGCGAGAGCAGCTTTTCGTCGGAACTGTCCTTGAGAAGTGAGAGTTTCATGTCGAGGGACGAACCGTGTTTCGTTTCTTCACGGGCATGGGCCGAATCCGCTTCGAGCGCTTCCGTCGAATCCTTGTCTGCTTGTTCCGCAGCGCCCTCGTCATGGGGGTCGGACGGCGATTTGTGGGTTTCGGCCGGATCGCTCATGCGTTTGAGTTTTTCAACCTGTTTTTCGACCTGACGCAAGGCTTCATCCCGGATTTGCTGCATGGGGACGCTCAAACGTTGCAAAAGCAGTTCAGCCTGAGTTTGCACCAAATTCCGAATGCCTTTTTGTTTCTGCTTTTGTTGGGTCATCAACACCTGGGTCAGGGTCACCTCGGTCAGGTCTGCCTTGGTGTCGTTGTCAATGACTTCGATGTTCGTCCCCTTGCGGATGAGTTCACCCAACTCCGACAGCGTGATGTATCGACTCTGGGAGGTGTCGTAGAGTTTGCGGTTGGAATACCGCTTTATCGTGACGATTTTTTTGTCTTCTTTCATGACCCCTCCCTACTCGGGATAGACCGCGATGCATTCGATTTCGACCAGCGCGCGTTTGGGCAACCGGCTGACTTCGACGCAAGAACGCGCGGGGGCATCCTGACAAAAAACTGTCCCATAGATGTCGTTGACCGTCGCAAAATCGTCGAGGTCTTTGACAAAAACCGTCGTCTTCACCACATGCGCATAGGTCAGACCAAGAGAGGTCAGAATGGCACCAATGTTATCAAGGGATTGGCGCGTTTGGGCAACGATGCCGTCTTTGAGGGTTCCGGTGGCTGGATCGAGCCCAAGTTGTCCCGATAAAAATACCAGATTTCCAAACCGCACCGCCTGAGAATACGGGCCGATCGCCTTAGGTGCCTGTTCCGTCGATATAATGATCTTCTCCATTGTGCTCCTTCCCCACAAAATAAGGTCGGCCAAAATGCCAACGCATAAATAATGTCAAAATGGCGCTTTTTGTTCCCAACAGTTTTTTGTGGGGGAACCAGTCCCCCCACGCATTTTTTTGTGGGGGGACCAGTCCCCCCACGCCCCCCGAATTGGGGAAGGGGCGCG
>CAMCLY010000182.1 GCA_945875805.1 uncultured Myxococcales bacterium
GTTACATGGCGCCCGAACAGCTCATGGGCATGTGTACGCCTGCATCGGACATCTACTCGCTTGGCATGACGGCGGTGCACATGCTGACGGAAATCGCCCCGTGGACGATGCCGGTCAAAGATTTGGAGATTCAATATGACGCGGAATTGCGTCGATTTGGTCCAGAGCTTTCTGATGACTTTGTGAAGTTGTTGCACAGGATGACGGCGGTTTCTCTGGAAGACAGGATTTGGGATGCCTCCGATCTGTTGCGACATCCGCTTTTAGCTAAGGGCCGTGATTTGAAAAATAAACGAGGCAAAGATGTGGAGACCCATGCAGGTGACCAATTGTATGACGAGCATCGGGCAGTGACACAAAATATAAAAGCTACTATATTTTTAATCTTTGTGGTGCTTGTATTTTTGAGTTCATTATCCATATTTTTTGTGGTGAGTACATTGGTTTTTAAGATTTGGATCGTTTTGTCTGCCCTTGTGGTGTGTATCGGTGGAGTGTCGGTTTTGTATCAAATTGTAAAATTTATGATCGCAAAACCAAAATATGATCTCACGATAGAAGGAAGAGTCATCCGTTATGAACGGGCAGATGCGCACAATAGCCTGGTGGACAAAATAGAGTATCTGTATCATGTGGATGGATGGTGGTATTGTGGAAGGGCGATTTCTATGTTTAGTCAGGCAGAGGTTGAAGGGATAAGGAAGTCGGGAAAAATCTCTATTTTTTGTTGTTCAAAGAATCCCGGTATGAGTTTGCCACTTTCCTTATCTTAGTCGTGGCAAGTTTAGGTCGTAGAGTGACGCATTTCATGTTGGCTCAGTCTGATGGACTGGCATGGCGTGTCTTTGATGTCCTAGGGGGTGCGTCGACGAACATTCAGAGGGCGCGGCGTATCGTCCGCAAGGCCGCCTGGCGTGGGCGGAGAGTGCCGGAGGTGGTGGGGTGAATGTCGGGGGTGGGGCGTGTCTGGTGGGGTGGGGCGTGCCGTGCGGAGGATAGCCGCGCGGGCGCGGCGTATCGGCCATTGGCCGATAGCCGTCCCCCGAGAAAAAAGTGCCCATCTGTAAGGGCGTTAAAAAGGATTTTGTGGTTTAGCGGACTTTTTGCAGGTGGAGGGTGGCGTAGAAGAGAGCGCATGTGAACAGGAAGAAGAGGGCCATGCCGGAGAAGAGGGCGATGGTCTGAAAGTTTGTCGTCATTCCGATGGCGCAGGCGACAAAACATGAGGCGGCGACGGCGAGGCCGACGGCGAGGTAACTGACGTGGTGCATGGTGACTTCCTTTAAATAGCGAGACTCGACGCGGAAATTGCAGTAAGACCGCGAGGTTGTGCGGGGTTTAATCCCGAAGGGCGATGGGGTCAAGTTTTGGGAGGACTGGATGGAAACGATGGCGCTGGAGAGGCGGACGCTTGGGAACGGATTGCGCGTGGTTTTGTGCCGGAATGACACGGTGCACCGTGTGTGTGTGATGGTGAATGTGGGGTCCGGGTGTGAGGATGAGCGGGTGCCCGGGACGGCGCACATGCTTGAGCATCTGATGTTTCGCGGGACGAAGCGGTATCCGAGTTTTGGTCGTCTGAGCGAAGCGTTTGAGCGTCTTGGTGCGGATTTTAATGCGTTCACGTCGCGGGAGGTGACGAGTTTTGACGTGTCGCTGCCGTCGGAGTCTCTGGACGGAGTGCTGAGTCTTCTCGGCGAGGTGATGATGTCGCCGCGGCTTTCGGGGATAGCGTCGGAGCGCGAGATAATCCGGGAGGAGATTTTGCCGGATTACGATGGGGATCGGCTGATCAGCGTGGACGATCTGCTCGTGCGGGAATTTTATGGCGAGGCGGGGCATCCGATAGCTGGGGATCCGAATGAGCTTGACGGCATTACGCGAGGGGATGTGGAGTCGTTTTTTCGGGCGCACTATGTGGCGTCGAACATGGTGGTGGTGCTGACGGGGGCGTTTGGTCCGACGGGGGATGTACTGGGTGCGCTGGAACGGGCGTTTGGCGGTCTTGCGTCTGTGCCAGTATGCCGGAATCGCCGCCGGATGCCGCAGGAGATTCGCGAAGCGGCGCTGAATGCGCGGTCTGTCCGTCTTTTTGTGCCTCGCGTGGTGGTTCAGGATTACGACGGAGCGTCGCAGAGCGAGGTATCGATGGGATTTTTGTTTGGGGGGGCGGGGTCTGGGGAACTGGATGCGCTGGAGATGCTCGTGCGAGTGCTTGACGATGGGATGGCGTCGAGGCTTTCGCGTCGTCTGGTGGAGGAGGAGGCGCTTGTCTATGATGTGGAGGCGTTTTTGAGCCTTTCGCAGGGGACGTCGCTTCTCCAGGTGCGTGCGTCCTGCCGTCACCGTCGCGTGGTCCGCCTGGTGGGATCGGTATATGGGATTTTGCGCGAAATCGTCCGGGATGGGGTGTCGGATGAGGAGCTTGACCGGGTGCGTCGTCGCGTGGCGTGGGAGCATGAGGAGCTTCTGGACGGCGTGTCACGTCTGGCGCAGTGGCTGAGCACGATGGTGATGCAGGGCGGGGTGTGCGACGTGTCCGGCCGCAGTGCCGAGCTTTGCGCGGTGAGTGCGGAATCGGTTCGCGACATGGCGAGGCGGTGTCTTGAGGTTCAGCCGCATATCGTGGCCGTGGTGGGCTGTCCCGGTCCCCGGACGCTGGACGGGCTGCGTGACACGGTGCGTGCGTCTCTGGGGTGTGAACTGTCCTGCGGCGGTGTGTCGTAGGGAGTTTTTTTGGGGGGGGCGCGGGCTATCGCCCCTTTGTGGCGATACGCCCTGCGCGCGGCGCTATCTCCCCTTTGGGGCGATACGCGCCGCTTTTTTTGTGTGGTGGGTGACGACGGGGGGATGGCTGAAAAAAGGGGTTATGAGCAAAAGTGGGGCCATGACGCGGCAAAAAGCAAAACTTGAGTGCAGGTCGGATATGTAGTACAAGGCGGCGCCGATTTTGGCCATATCGTGGTTGTCCGCAATATGGCCGTAGTCTTGAGTTTATAGGGTTACAGCGCGGGCAAAGCGCTGGGCAACGCGGCATAAAGTGGCCGCATGACCGTGATTCGTGTGCACGACATTAGGGGACAGAGCATGAGCGAAGAGATCAGAAATGATGCAGAATTGAATCCAGAGGTGACGGAAAACCCGCAGGCAGAGGATTCCCAGGCAGAGGATTCTGTGGCCGCGTGTGAATCGGCATCGCCAGAACAGCCCGAAAGTGTGGACGAACCTGAGCAGGCGGCGGAATTGTTGGCGGAGTCCGTTGTGGAGGAACCGTCTGCCGAGGCGGTGGAGGCATCGTCTGCCGAGGCGGTGGAGGCATCGTCTGCCGAGGCGGTGGAGGAACCGGTCGAGGCGTCTGCCGAGGCGGTGGAGGAATCGGTCGATTTGTCACACATGTCGTGGGAAGATCGGGTTGTTTATTATCAGAGCCTTGGGACGGTGGAAGGGTTTGTGGAGGCTCTACGTCTTGTCGATTTTCACAATCCCGGGGACATTCAGCTTGCCGAGGTTTGGGGTGCGATTCTGAACGAGCATGGGGAGGTGGCCCGTGAACTGTTTGAGAGGGCGTCCCGTCTTGTGACGAGCCTTCCGGATGTCTGGAGCGGGATTGCGGAGGCGCATCGTGTGGCGCTTGAGAATGCGACGGACGAGGGTCGAGCGGCGATAAACGAGGTGATTGGGTGGATCGAATGCCTCCGCACTCAGGAGCAGGAATCTGGGCTTGCGCGTCTTTCGGATTTTGAGTCACCTCGCAACGCGCGCATCAAGGAGACGCTTGCGGTTGTGGCGACGGGGAACTGGCGCAAGGTGGAGCAGACGGTCGAGGCGCAGGTCCGCGAGCGGGTCGAGGGTGACGACGCGGTGGCTGTGGAGATGGCGCATGTGGTGGCCGATTATGCGCTGAGCGCCAATGCCCTTGATCGGGCGGTGGAGATGATGCGCCGGACGAGTCGCAAGGTGACGACGGACATGAGTCTCAAATGGCGTCTTGCGATATTGAGCCGCGATCAGCAGAAATGGAATGCGTACGTCGATGTTCTTGCCAAGGAGCTCGTGGGGGCGTCTGAAAAAGTCGAGGAAAAGATCGACATTTATGGCGAAATGATACGGGTGTATCGCGACGAGACGAAGCAGGAGGCGATGGTCGTCAAGACGTATGAGGCTCTTTTGGCGGTAGCCCCTGGTCATGCCGAAGCCCTTCACAGCCTGGTGGAAATTTATGAAAAGATGCGCCGCTGGCCTGATCTCATCAAGGTTCTGGAATCCCAGGCCGAGGGTGGGGATGACGCGCAGCGCGTGGAGTATTATCTCCGGATTGCGAAGATCTACCTTGAAAAGCTGTCGCGCAAGGTCGATGCGATCAAATATTTTGAGAATGTGTTGTCGGTCGATTCGATGCATGAGGAGTCGATAGAGCAGCTCAAGACGTTATATGCGGAACGTCGGGACTGGGAAAAACTCATTGACGTGCATCGCAAGGAGCTTCAGCGCATTGACGAAGTGTCCGACAAGATAGCGCTTTTGCGCGAGATGGCGGATATTGCGAAAACGAAATTGCGCAACAACGGGGTTTCGATTGAAATCTGGAATGACGTTCTTGGGTATGATGCGCAGAATGAGGAGGCGATATCCGCGCTGGAGGCGCTTTATGAGAGCGAGAAGCGGTGGGTGGATCTTGCGGGCATCATGGAACGTCGTATCGAACTGGCGCCGACAGATGATGAAAAATTTGCGATTTTGCAGAAGCTGGGCGTTTTGTATAGCGATCGTGCCGGGGACAATGCCAGTGCCATCGCGACATGGCGTCGAGTTCTTGCGATAGATCCGACGTTTGCCAAAGGGATTGACAGTCTTCGCAAACTCCTCATTGAGGAACGGGACTGGGATGCACTTGAGGCCTATTATGCCGAGAACGGGATTTTGCCCGATCTGGTCAAACTCTTTGAGCAGTTGTCGAAGACGCTCAAGGAGGATGCGGACAAGAAGAGCGTTCTTCTCCATGCGGCGCATGTTTATGAGCAGAGCCTTGGGGATAGCGAGCGCGCGCTTGCCACGCTTGAAAAGATCCTGACCATTGACGCGCACGATGCGGTGGCCGCCAAAGAGCTCGTGGGTTACTACGAATCCCGTGGCAAGTACGAAGAACTCGCCCGGATGCTTGAGATTTTGCACGACAGCTGTGAGGTGGGTGAGGAACGTTCGTCGTATGGTCTCCGCCTTGCCAAGTTGTATGAAACGAAACTTTCGGACGATGAAAAATCGTACGGGTGGTATCTGAAGATCGTTCGTGAGGATATTCATTTTGAACAGGCTTATGACGGTCTTGAACGCATGTCGGGCAAGACTGGGCATGCGGATGTGGTTGTTTCTCTGTTCAGGGAAGAGCTTGAACGCACGGATGATACGCGGTTCAAACGTGAGCTTCAGTACCGCATTGGCTGTCTGTTGTTGGAATATCTGCAGGGTGCGGACGAAGCCCAGAAGATATTTGAGGAACTTCTTGCGACGGATCCCGAGGATGTGCGGGCTCTTGGGGCGTTGGAACGCATTCTCGAACGCGAAGGGCGTTTCAACGAACTGCTTGAAGTCAATGAACGTCGGATGAAGCTGGCCAAATGTCCGGAAGATCTTGCCGAGACGTTGTTGAGCGGTGCCCGGATTCACGAGAATCACCTTGGCGACAAGGCTGGAGCCATTGAGTCCTATGAA
>CAMCLY010000183.1 GCA_945875805.1 uncultured Myxococcales bacterium
TTTCCAATGGCTTTTTTAGCTCTTTCGTTTTTGCGAACTCATGTGGACGTTATCAGGCTCTTATAAATGGGGGATTATATTCCTCCTGTCGTTGACAAAGATGACAAATGTCAGGTTTTCTCTTCCAAGCCAAAAACAGTAAACAATTTCGTTTTGATCAGTTTTCGCCTCTCAATGAAGAAAGTATCGAAATCCTTTTGTTCCAACGACACACCTTGTGGCATAAACTCAATAGTATGACCATCTGTTATCCATTTTTTGAGAGGTGTTTTGTTTTTGCTTTCATTTTCGCTTCCTTCGAGGAACTGAAGATTTGGTAACAGATTTCTTTTGAATTGCCATTCAGTAATTTTATCTTCAGCAATTCCCAATTTTTTCAGTTCCTTTGTCTCAAAAGAGGCATAGGGATGGCAGTGATCCTGGTGGAAGGATACCTGGCTTAGTTTTAGCGATGGATAGAGCAATGAGAGAATTGCGTAGGTGTTTTCGCCGATTGTATAGTGATCAAGCCAGTAATCGATATCGCTTTCCGTAACCCTGAATGTCCTGTTGCCAGTTAAAATGATGTTATCAAAGAAGGATACAGTAAATGGATTATTTTTACAGTTATAGGATTTCAGGGCGTTTCGCGTACTGCTTAAAATATTATTAGTCGAACCACTGAAAAGTCGTTTTGCCATTGAGATGGCGAGAAACTTTCTGGCTTCTGTTTTGTCGTCAACGGTGTTTAGAGTACCTCCTTTGTACAGGTAATAAGCCAGTGGCATCGTTGAATTATAAGATGTCAGGAAACCATCTGAAAGTCCAATAGATACCAGCATATCAACCATAGCCAAAAATGCTTTAGAAAGATTTTCCCAGTTTTCACGAATTTTTTGTATTGTTTTTCTATCAAAAGACTCTATTTTGAGATTCGTCGGTGCATCGGCCAAAACAAGGAGCAATCGCATCAGATAGTCTTTTGAAAATTTAAAGCCATCCCCTCTGCTATTTGCAGAACTAATAACATTGTCAATATTCTTTTTTCCTTGTTTCCACCCGTCAATAAGTGTTGAAAACAATAAATCTGATTTCGAGAGCTTTTTACCTGTTGCGTTTACGCGGATAAATATATCTAATGCTTTGTCGTAAGTTTCTTCTGAAATGCAGTAATAGTGTATCAGACCATCTGCCCCAGAACTATGAATTCGTGAATATATCTTACAAAGATCCTTACAAAGATCGTCTTGCACTTTATTTTCATATTTATTAACCAGATATCTCATTAATTCGAGTTCATTGTTAAATGATAGTAAATTTTTTACTTTATAAAAATGGCCTTCATCGGCCTCATCCTTTGTCAAAAAGCAAAATCTTTTTGGGTGTTCGTCATCCAGTTTGTCATCAGTATCTTCTATGTAAAAATCTGTATTATAGTAGAGTTCTCTTGCAATCTGATTTTTGGGATCTGACGCCCTGTTTCCCTTACCACCTTTAAAACTTGTATATGATCCATAAAGCGCAATGTTCAAAGACGTGATTCTCTGTTGTCCATCAAGGACAATATAATAATCACCTTCTTCTCCAAATACTTCAGGAGCCTTTTCGTTCTTGCTCCTTCCCTTTTCAAAATCTCGCAGAAAGAAATAGAGATTCGGCTGTTCTTCGTTGATGGTCTTTCTATTTGTTTTCCAGAAAATGCACGATGCGATGGGATAACCATCGACAATAGAATCGAATAGTTTCTCAATGTCTTCCATCTTCCATACATATTCTCTCTGAATGTCTGGCAGAAGCAGAAACTTGTCTTTTGCGAGTTTAAGCGCTTCTTTCGCGCTCATATCGATATATTTGTTTGCCATAATTAACCTCCATAGAAACAGAATCTACGTTACCCGATAAATTTTTATATTACATCATAAAAAAAATGCAAGCTTTAAATGCAAAAAAATGCAAAAAAAAAATGATCAGGGGTTATGGGAGGTATCGGTGCTCATGATGGAAGTATCGCGTATTTTTGATCAGGTTTGAGTGATATCAAGCAAAAAAACGCCGGCGTATGGAATAGCCGGCGGCTGGCGGCCGTATGCGGCGCATACGGCCGATACGCGGGACGTAGTGAGCGTAGCGAGATAGCCCGCGTAAAAACTCCTCGCCAATGGCGTAAAGGCGAGTTATGGTGAGTCAGAGCGAGCTGTAGAGCCTCAAAGCGTTTCGTAAAACGTCTCAGCGTGCGGTAGTGGAATGCTTCAAAATGAGCGGAGGTTGCGGATGGGCAGGTTTCTCAATCCAGGGAATGGCGGTTTTCAGAGGATTATCAAAGATGCGGTATATGTCGATAAGACGGGGATCATTGGAGCTTTGAACCAGTGGATCGATACGTCAGCGCGTTACGTGTGCGTAAGTCGAGCGCGACGGTTTGGCAAGACCGTGGCAGCGCGCACGATTCGAGCGTACTACGACAACTCTTGCGATTCGCACGAACTGTTTGCGCCTTACGCGATTGCGCAGGATCAGTCCTACGAAACGCATATCAATCAATATGACGTGATTGGCATTGATGTGCAGTCGTTCTTTCAGGTCGGGCAGGAGCCAAAGTCATTCATTGCCCGTCTTTCGACCGAAGTGCTTGAAGAAGTGTGTGCCAAATGGCCGGATATAGCCGGGTTGAAGGAAAAAACGCTGGCTGATGCTCTCATCAAAGTCCATGCAAAGACGGGTGCTCGGTTTGTCTTTGTGATTGACGAGTGGGATGCCGTGTTTCGGTTTTGTCCCAATGACGAAGCGTTGCAGAAAGACTGGATTCATTTTTTGCGCGATTTGTTCAAACAGGAAGACATGGACGCGGTCATTGCGCTGGCCTATATCACGGGTATTTTGCCCGTCAAAAAGTATAAAACGCAGTCGTCGCTGAATCAATTTCGCGAATATACAATGCTTCGTCCTCTGATGCTCGAACCTTTTGTCGGCTTTTTGCCGTCGGAGGTTGATGCGTTGTGCGAGAAGTTTGGCATGAATCGCGCCGAAGCCGCCGAATGGTACGACGGTTATATGTTCGCGCATGAGCATCACGTCTATAATCCATGCTCGCTGGCTCAGGCAATGGCTTACGGTGAATACGGGAGCTATTGGACGCAGACGGATTCTTTTGAATCGCTGCTCGATTATATCAATGCAGATTTGGATGGCATCTACGACGATGTGATGTGCCTGATTGGCGGCGGCCGTGTCAATGTCGATACGGGATCTTATGACAATTCCTTTACGGTGCCAAAGTGCAAGGATGACTGCTTTACTCTGCTGACGCATATCGGTTATCTGGCTTACGATGCAGAAGCCTCGCAGGTTTTCATCCCCAACGAAGAAGTGCGCATGGCATTTCGTGCAGCACTTAAACAATGTTCCTGGCCAGATGCAATCAAACCCTACCAGCGTTCCCGCAAATTTATACAATCCATACTCGCCGAAGACAATGCTACTGTTGCACGCATGGTCGAGGAAACGCACCAGAATATGACATCCGTTCTGATGTATAATAACGAGAATGCCCTGTCGTGTGTCATATCTGTATTGTGCTTTTTTGCCGAAAATCAATATAAAGTCATTCGTGAATTTCCGACGGGAAAAGGCTTTGCCGATATTGTATTATTGCCTAAAAAGAGAATACACGGCCCCGCCATGGTCATTGAACTCAAATTCAAACAGGAAGTCAAAGCCGCCATCGACCAGATACACGAAAACGACTATCCGGATTCGCTAAAGAAGTTTTATGGTGAATTGATATTAGTAGGGATTAGTTACAATAAGAAAAAAGCGCATGAATGCGTGATCGAACGCTTCGAGCGGGAAGAGATGTGATTTTTTTGAGGGGCGCGGCCTATGCCTGACGGCATACGGCCTGCGTGCGGCGGCTATTTGCGGATAGAGACGTGCAGACCACGCGTCTCTACAACACGCGAAAGATCTCCTAATGTATTAGATGCCTAGTTATTAGGTTTAATCTCAGGGGGAACTGCATCATTGCCGACAAATTGAATCGATTTCCAAAAAGTACGTGCCCATCCATAGGGAACACCGTTTTCAAATGAAACATTTGATTTTTGCGATTCGTTGAGAATAAGTGTGACTTGTTTGGAAAGATCGCCTTTTAGTGGATTAATGAGTATATTGCAATTGTTATCATTGCTCACACCAGCATCTTGACATCCCATGGCCTGTGGAGATGATAAAATTAATTTTTCAAGAACTGGTGAGTTGGAAAGATAATAACTTTGTACATACGATCTATAACTTTCATGGTCCTTCGCATTTTCGGAGTATTCGTAATAATCCTTTAGATTTGGTATCTTCCAAACATTAGGGAGTCTGATTTCTACCACTTGGGTGGCACCATAAAAAGCAGAAAATCCGACTTTTTGGGCATTTGGAAAGTTCACACTTGTCAGGGATGTACAGTTCGCAAAAGCTGCGTCACCGATTTCTCTAACCTTTGGGAATTCTATTTCGCGAAGATTCGAGCAGCCCAGGAATGCTTCACTCCAGATACTCCAAATCGTAGGGAGATGAGCCGTCTCCAGGGATTTGCAGTTTCGAAATGCACGAAATCCTATCGTACTGATATGGGGAAAGTGTGCTAGATCATCTAAAGTTTTAATGTTATAACCATCTTCACAAATACTTTTCGGTACTCTAAGCCGACCACTTCTTTCTTCTGCATTTGCCGAATCGACTTCTTTCCGGTCAAGACAGTTATTGTGATCGGTATCCCATTTTGAGATTGCGTAGCGCTCCATTTCCTTGTCTATAAATTGGAGACATCCGTTTTTAAATCCATCATTTTTACATGAGGTGAGGCAAACGCATGTGCTGAGGAGCAAGAGTCCAAAGAGTAGGGATGGTCGGGGATTGCTTATTCTCATATCGTTTCACTCCGATACATGTATCCGATAATTTTCCAGGCTTCTATGAGCTGGTCGAGGTTGAACCCTTGGTTGACCGAGCTCGTGGATGGCAGAACGGTATAGGGGATAGCCCTTGAATCTCTGCATACGCGATGGAAATATTGGATGTTGTTGAAACCATTGATGAAGATGTGGTTTACGGATGAGTTTTTAATGATTACAGAAATATCATTGAGTCTTTCATTTTGAATGGAATCATCTTCAGAATTTCTGATGTCGCATTCTGCGATGAGATTCCAGAGAGCAATGCGATGCTTTTGCAATAGCTTTTGTTTGATTTCGATTGCTGAAGGCTCGGAGGTGCTCGGAAAGTCATCGTTAAAAACTACCGAGAGTACCTTCCAGAAACGGTTGGATGGATGGCCGTAGAAAAAGCCGGCATCTCTGGTTTCTCTTGAGGGAAAACTGCCAAGAATCAGGATTCGGCTGTTTGGATGCCAGAACGGTTTGACGTTGTCGCCAACGGCATGTGTGAGGTCTGATGATGCCATGATGCTCACTCTCCAGTTTGGTTTATAGAAAGCAGAATAGAAAATTCTGCAAACCTACGGCATCATAAAAAAAAAAAAAAAAATGCAAGCTTTAAATACCCAAAAATGCAAAAAAATGATCAGGGGTGTGATGGGAAAGAACAGTGCTCATGATGGAAGTATCGCGTATTTTTGATCAGGTTTCAGTGAGATCAAGCAAAAAAAACGCCGGCGTATGGAATAGCCGGCGGCTGGCGGCCGTATGCG
>CAMCLY010000184.1 GCA_945875805.1 uncultured Myxococcales bacterium
TGAAGCATGCTCCCCTCTCCCCATGGGAGAGGGGCCGGGGGTGAGGTCGGGGTTTTGGGTGATGGCTTTTTGTGTTTTGTGAATCATGCGCCCCTCTCCCCATGGGAGAGGGGCCGGGGGTTAGGGCGGGTTTGGGTGAGGGCTTTTTGTGTTTTGACGGTGTGCAGGTGGGGACTGGTTCCCCCATAAAAAACGAAGTATATCGAAGCGGCTGAAAATGGGTTCGGCCAAGTCAACGAGAGGAGAGCGTCCATGTCTATCGATCCACGAGCCGGTCAGAAATGCGATCGTCGCGAATGCATCAACATTCCGCGTTTAATATCGGATTATTTTGCGGTGGAACCGAAGTCTGGGGAGTCCGGTGGGCAAGTGTCGTTTGGAACGAGTGGCCACAGGGGAATTTCGTCATCGGGTTCGTTTAATGAATCGCATATTTTGGCGATCACGCAGGCAGTGGTGGAATACCGTCAGGGGCAGAAGATAGGGGGGCCGCTGTATCTTGGAATGGACAGCCATGCGCTGAGTGAGGCGGCGTTTGTGACGGCACTTGAAGTGCTGAGCGGAAATGGGGTGGCAACGGTGGTGCAGTCTGGAATGACGTACACGCCGACGCCGGTGATCAGTCATGCGATATTGACGTACAACCGCGGTCGCGGTGTGGAGGATCCGGGGCGATCGGACGGGATTGTGATTACGCCGTCGCACAATCCTCCGATGTATGGCGGGTTTAAGTACAATCCCCCGACGGGCGGTCCGGCAGACACGTCGACGACGAAGTGGATCCAGAATCGCGCGAATGAAATTTTGAAGGACGGGTGCCGCGCGGTGAAGCGCGCGCCGCTGTCGTCGGATCGCACAGGGGGGGGGATTCTTCACCGCGACTATGTGCAACCGTATGTCGATGATCTCAAGAATATCATTGACATGGAAGCCATTGCGGCGTCGGGGATTCATCTTGGGGTGCATCCGCTTGGGGGGGCGACGCTCGATTATTGGGATGCGATTGGCCGGACGTATGGCCTGAATCTGACGAACACGTTTCCGTATATCGATCATACGTTTGGGTTTATGACGCTCGATCATGACGGAAAGATCCGGATGGACTGTTCATCGCCGTATGCGATGGCCACGCTGATTGGGATGAAGGATGACTTTGACCTTGCGTTTGGGAATGATCCAGACGGGGATCGGCACGGGGTGGTGACGCGCGAGGGGTTGATGAACCCGAACCACTATCTGGCGGTGATGATCGAGTATCTTTATACGACTCGCACACAGTGGCCGGCCTCACTGAAAGTGGGCAAGACGCTTGTGTCGAGTGGTCTTATCGATCGCGTGAGCGGTGGAATCGGGCGAAAGGTGTACGAAGTCCCGGTGGGATTTAAGTGGTTTGTGGACGGGCTGTTTGAGGGCTTTTTGGGGTTTGGCGGGGAGGAGTCTGCCGGCGCGTCGTTTTTGCGATTTGACGGCGGGGTATGGTCGACGGACAAGGACGGGATCATTCCCTGTCTGCTTGGCGCGGAGATGATGGCGAAAACGGGGAAATCGCCGTCCGAACGTCATGCGGAACAGGTCGAGCGGTATGGATGTCCGTCTTATGGCCGGATTGAAGTGCATGCGGACGCGCGAGTGCGCAAGATTCTTGGGAGCCTGACGCCGGAACAGGTGAATGCGCGAGAGCTTGCGGGGGAACCGGTGAAGGAGGTGTTGACGCGTGCCCCGGGGAATCAGGCGTCGATAGGCGGCCTGAAGGTATGCAGTGAGAATGGCTGGTTTGCGGTGCGACCGTCGGGGACGGAGGACATCTATAAAATTTATGCCGAGAGTTTTAAGTCTCAGTCGCATCTTTCGGAGATAGAGCGTGAGGCGATGGAGATCGTGTCTGAGGTGACGCGCTGAATGTGGGTGGGGTATCCCGCGGGGGGCGCGGCGTATTGGCCGCAGGCCGATAGCCGCGCGCGGAAGGCGTATTGAGGCGGAACGCCGAAATAGCCGCCGCCCCGGAATCCAGCCCTCATGGACTGGATCATGTCGTTTGGAGGTGGAAGGATGCGGATCGAAGAAAATCATGGCTTGGCGCAGCATACGACGCTCGGCGTGGGAGGCAAGGCGCGGCGTTATGTTGAGGTGGAGACGGCGGGAGAGCTGGTGGATGCGCTAAAGGGGGCTCATGAAGCGCACTTGCCGGTGTTTATTTTGGGGGGCGGGAGCAATGTGCTCGTGGGGGACGAGGGATTTGAAGGGGTGGTGATACGCCTTGGGATGAAGGGGATGACGTGGGAATCGCGGGAGGGGAGCGAGATCGTCCGCGTGGATGCGGGGGCAAAGTTTGACGATGTGGTGGCGGAATCGTGCCGACGGGGGCTGGCGGGCATCGAGTCGTTGAGCGGGATACCCGGGAGTGCGGGCGGGGCGCTGGTGCAGAACATCGGGGCGTATGGCCAGGAAATATCGGAGTGTTTTGTCTCGGCGCGCGTGATTCATCGCGAAACGCTGGAGGAAGCGGAGTTCGGGCGAGAGGCGATGGCGTTTGGGTATCGTCATACGGCGCTGAAGTCGGCAAATTCGCCGTGGGTGGTGACGTCGTTGACGTTGCGGCTCGTGCCTTATGACATGCAGACGGCGGTGAAACGCTGTGAGGCGCATGGATTTAAGCGGCTTGCGGTCAACCGTCCGAGGTGTGCAGAGGCGTTGCGCGAGGTGGTGTTGGAGACGCGGCGATCCAAAGGGATGGTGTACGACGAGAAGGATGTGAACACGCACAGCGTGGGGAGTTTTTTTGTCAATCCCGTGGTGAGTGAAAAGGACGCGCAACGTCATAATGCTGCGAATATTTTGCGCAATCAGAAACCGATGCCGAGTTATCCGTGCGAAGGGGGGGTGAAACTGTCGGCGGCGTGGCTCATCGAGCAGTCGGGATTTTCTAGGGGATTTCTGCATCGCGGAGCGGGACTGAGTGCGCTTCACAGTCTTGCGATCATCAATCGTGGTGGGGCGACGAGCGCGGACGTCGTGAGTCTTGCGGAAGAAATCGTTCGCGGGGTGTACAAGTATTTTCGCATCGAATTGTGTCCCGAAGTTGTCTATCTTGGACCGCGCGGGGTGGTTGAGCCCTTTTTGAAACCGGTTCAGTGAGCGGCGTGGCGATGAAACAGAACGGACGAATGGTAGAGCAGTCGATGCGTGGATTTGGGTTGGCGGCGGTGGGGCTTGCGAGTCTGTTTGTGGGATGCGCGAGTACGCATACGACGGATTACGGCAAGGCGGTGGCCGCCCATCAGGTGCCGACGCGCGTGGAGGTGGGGACACCGGCGGAGGCCGGATCCCCGGAAGCGGCGCCGTTTGCACATCACGTGTCATGGCCTAAAGCGCCGGAATGGTCGGGGAATGCGGCCTCTTACCTCATGGCGAGCGGCACGGACGCACAGGGGGTTTGGGTCGAGGGCAAGGGGTATTTTCGCGGGACGCTGGACGAAGTGTATGGGGATTTTGTCGAGCCTCAGATCATAGGTCCTGTGCATCTGACGAAAGACATCAAGCTCGATCATTTTGTCGAGAGTGAGACGGCCACGACGTATGTGATGCACGTGAAGATGCGGTACATCATGAGCATTGAGTTTGACTTGTCGGCTCGCGTGACGCCTCTGATGTCGGAGGGCCGACGGACGGGGTGGGTGTATCAGAGCCAGAAGACGTCCGGCACGCGTTTTATCGAGAAGATATCGGATCGCATTGTGGTGCGGGCACTGGAGGGGGACTGGTTCAGCGTGGAGTTTCAGAGCTTGAACCGTGCGACGATGGACAAGGAAGCGGAAGCGCGGGGGCATCTTGAGTCGTTGTTTGGGCACTGGGATGCGCGGACGCAGTCGCGAGGGATGAAGGGGGACGTGGCGTCGTCTGCGTTGACCCCGTGAAAGGTAAAATTTCATGGTTGAAAAAGAAAAGAAGACGCTGGTCATAGGGCACAAGAATCCGGATACGGACTCGATATGTTCGGCGATATGTTATTCGCGTTTGCGTCATCTGACGGGACGGCCGGATCACGAGCCTTGCCGTGCGGGCAATGTCAATCCGGAGACGCAGTTCGTGCTTGATTACTTTGGGGTGGAGGTGCCGCGTCTTGTGGAGAACGTGCAGACGCAGGTTCGGGATATCGAGTTTAGAACGACGCCCGGCGTGGACGAGGGGATGTCGCTCAAACGCGCATGGAATCTTATGCAGGAACTCAACGTCGTGACGTTGCCGGTGACGCGTGACGGGATTTTGCTTGGGGTGATCACGATAGGCGACATCACCAAATCGTATATGGATTCGTCGGATTCGAGCGTGATATCGCGCGCGCGGACGCGGTATTCCAACATTTTGGACACGCTTGAGGGAACGTTGGTGAATGGCGATGCGGAGGCCTATTTTGACTCCGGCAAGGTACTCATTGCGGCGGCCAATCCCGACATGATGGAAAACTATATTGAGCGTCACGATCTCGTGATTCTCGGGAACCGTTATGAATCACAGCTGTGTGCCATCGAAATGGAGGCCGCGTGTATTGTGGTGTGTGATGGGGCGAGTGTGTCGTTGACGATACGCAAACTGGCGGCAGAACATCATTGCACGGTGATCACAACGCCGCACGATACGTATACGACGGCGCGCCTCATCAATCAGTCGATGCCTATTCGGTATTTTATGACGCGTGAAAACGTCATTACGTTTACCGAAGATGACTATCTGTCGGATATTCAGGAAATCATGGCCAACAAACGTCACCGCGATTTTCCGATACTCGATGCGAACGATCGGTATATCGGGATGTTATCGCGTCGCAATCTTTTGGGCGCGCGAGGCAAACGCGTGGTGCTCGTCGATCACAACGAGCGGTCCCAGGCGGTACATGGCATTGAGTCGGCCGACATTCGCACGATTATTGATCACCATCGGTTGGGGACCATCGAAACGCTGGGGCCCGTCTTTTTTAGGAACCAGCCCGTCGGATGTACGGCGACGATCATCGACCAGATGTTTCAGGAAGCCGGCGTGGAAATCGATCGGACGACGGCGGGGTTGCTTTGCAGCGCCATCATTTCGGACACGCTTCTTTTTCGCTCGCCGACGTGTACCGCACAGGACAAAGAAGCGGCGTTGCGGCTTGCCCTTGTGGCGGAGATCGATATCGAACCGTATGCGCGCAAGATGTTTGCCGCCGCCAGCAATCTCAAGGGCAAGTCCGATGAGGACATTTTTTATCAGGATTTTAAGCGTTTTACGGTGGGCAAGTCGGTGTTTGGGATTGGTCAGATCACGTCACTGGATGCCGAAGAACTTGAGTCGCTCCGGCCACGCATGCTCGCATTTGCCGCCCAGGCTCGCGAACGTCACCAGGTCGACAAAATGTACTTTATGCTCACAAACATCCTGACCGAATCGACGACGCTGATATGTGCAGGGGCGGGGGCAGAACAGCTCATCGCCAACGCATTCCGTCTTGGTGACGGCGATATCGAAAAACTCGACGGGACGATCGAATTGCCCGGCGTCGTGTCACGAAAAAAACAACTCGTCCCGGTCATTACCCTCGCGTTGCAGTAAGTTTTTTTTGTGGGGGGACGAAGTCCCCCCACGCCCCCCGAAATGCGAAAAGGGCACATGGCTACGCCATGCGCCCTTTTCGCATTTCATG
>CAMCLY010000185.1 GCA_945875805.1 uncultured Myxococcales bacterium
TATATTGTGCCATGGTTCGGAACTCCTTGCAAAAGGCGGTTTTCGCAGATTTCCTATTAGCAAGAAATCGGTTCCGAACCAACTATAAAGCCACATTTTTGTGGGACAGCAGTGATGAATAGTGTCGATTTATACAATTATTTTATATATGGATGACAACCATCCACACAATGATAATAATTTCGCCATCCATAATAATTGTAACACTATCAAGTGAATGAGAAATTGTGTTGAGCAACCATGGCAGCGGCGCATAAAACGTTGCTGCCGTGACAGCTTTTATTTCTTTTTAAGCAGTGGGGAATCTGATGCGATGAGTGCCCAGTTGCTGGCACGTGCTTCGTTGATGAGCGTATAGTTTACGGCCTGGCAATATCTCGTGCGTGCTTCCATGGCAACGGTCAGCTGCGGCATGAGTTCAACGTAGGTGTCTTTGGAGGATAGATCGCGAACCTGAATGATTTTTTCGTCAAAGAAGTCGTTTACATATCCGTCAATGGAACCGCTTTCAACACATACAACTTCTGGAATGCTTGACAGTACTTGCCAATACTGATGCAGGACTTTTTCGCCCTTTGCGGCAGAGGGAGTGAGAAATATGTCGCCGGTTTTTAAATTATAATTTTTATATTCACTTTCGGTGATTAATGGATTGCTCAGAGCGCATCCCTCATTATCGGGGCCATCACACGAACATACATCTTCGTAATTAGATGTATAGAATAATACGTATTCGTGTCTTATTTTGGATATGGGTTTACGGACCATAAATGGATTATCGATAAATCGCGCCAAATTTGAAGCATAGTATGTCGGATAAAAGGCTTTGAAGAATCCCGCAAGACCTGGAATATTTCGTTTTTCGATAGAAATGTTGTTGTCACAGAATTTATAATTTTCAAAAGATCTAGATGTTTTGGTCGGATCAAGCGGGTGCTTTAACTGCGTATCGATTCCAGAATAGGGGATGCAATAATGTGTGGTTGTGAGTACATCTTGGTTGTTGAGCAATGAAACGAAGCAAGGGGTGTTGAGCTCTGTATCGTCAAAAATGAGATAATCGATTTTGCCTTTTTTGTTTTTCACAGAGCGTTTAAACACAAGGCGAGTTTCGGGGGTATTGGTGACGGAAGGTGCAGGAATAAGGTCTGGAATCTGCACATTTATTGCGGGAGAGTTTCCTGCAGTTGGGGCATTATTTACATCGGGGTGGGGGGCTATGGCTGGAGCGCTATCTCGAACATCTGCATTGACGAAGACTTTTGGTGGTTCTGTTGAGACGTCATCAAGCGAGACAGGCGTGACGGAAGAGTCTGGTTCTGTTGCCCAGCCGTTGGCTTTGCCTTCCTCGTCATACGATTTGCACATGGATTTGCAGTAGGTAAGACGATTGGCCATGAGTTTATCTAAATCCGCATAAGTATATCCCTTAAACGTTGCCGATGTCGGGGTAAGCTTGTGGCCTTTGATGGCGCGGCAGTCAAATCCGGAGAGCGTGTAATAGTTGGAAAGCTTTTCTTCGATTTCATAAATCACAAATCCACCGCTTTCAGGATTGGCACTTCGCAGTTGGATATAATAATGATATCCACTGAGACCAGCCTGTTTGTAATCGGAATCTTTGATGAATGCAGATTTGGCTTTTCCGTAACACGAGGCTGAGCTGTAATACTGCGACTCGCGTTCCCCATGGGTAAGGACGTCGGCATTGCTGATAAGGGTATTGTTTGTTAATACAATTGATGCGAACAGGTCATGGTTGAACTGTTGCATGAGACGGATATGATTGTTTAGTGACGGCTTATTGAATAGTTCGTCATCGCATATTTCGCTGTATTGGAATTTTTGGACGGTTTTGGTCATCGTAGCTGGAATAATCATGTCTTCGATCAACTGGGGGTTAGCTTCTATGTTGCCTGGCCAGACGGTGCAATAACGATAGCCGAGTAATTTGCCGCAATAATCGTCTTTGACGACAATACAATCCTTGTGAAGTTTGTTGTCTTTGTAGACATTAGCTGTGACGACGTAATTCGAGTAATTTTGGTAACCGAGAGTCGATTTGAGCTCTAACCTTTGTTTGGGGGCAGAGCTGTCCTCAATGGCAATGCCTCGATCGTCAATGCCGGAATTTTTATTTGAACAGGACATGCAAAATGCGGCAATGGCGAGGTATGAGGCGAAACGAATATAATTGTGTGAGATCATCATGAAACTCCTGCGGGGGGAAACTAGAAGAGAGGAAGCTGCTAGAGCATAAAATGTTGAGACAAATCGTTAGGCGAAAATTCAGGTTGTCCGGATGAAGCAGGATAGTCGCCTTGGGTGTAAGAATCTTCGAGGCGGAAGAGCTTTTCAATGTTGTCGTATGCTTTTGTATTGTCCAGGCCGCAACGGGCATAAATCTGCCGTTGGATATAATTTTCATTCTGAAGGAGTGAGAGGCGTGTCCCCATGGAGGCTTTTGTGGTCTCATCCGCTTTATTGTATTGGGTCTGCAGATTGTCCCGTTCGGTTATCAGGTCTGCGCGCAGGAGATTTTCACAGCAGCTGAACGGATCTTTCTGGCTTCTGCATGTCTTGTAGTTCTCGGGCAATGACGGGTCGAGTGCAGCGCACGAACACTTTGAATCGAGCGAATTATATAATTGCGTGCTTTGGGAGGCTTGTTGGGTCGAAAGCTTGCTCGGGGCTCCAGTCAGAATGCCGCCATCTTGTCTGAGAACCGTATAAGATTTAAAATTAGCGGATTTACCTGCAATCACATAGGCGTCATTACCGTTCCAGACAAGCGTTCCTGGAACCGGGTATTTGAAATAATCAATCAGAGCATAAGGATGAGAGCAGTTGACATTATAAGTCTTTACATTGGATTTGGATTGTTGCGGGATGCGCTGGACTGTAATCGCATCCGTACCATGAATTGTGTATTTCCATGTAAATTCTGCGCTTCGGTCAATGACCGGGCAGACATTGTCCTGCTTGAGTTCATGAAGTTCGACTTCGGCCATCATTGCGACCGCCATTGGGACTTGAGCCCTTGGCCATCCGAGAATAATAGGTGTGGAGCCCTTGATGAAGCCGTCCTGTTTGCGGGCTGCGGTTGTGGGCAGAACTGTGCAGACGCCTTCGACATGGAACTTTTGATTTACTAAATCGAGGTTGGTGTATTCCACATTTGCTCTGAATTTTTGGATGTCGTCGTATGGACTGAGCGTTGTCAGCGAATCTGACGTCATCGAGTCGATGAGACGATCGTTATTTGAAGCATCTTTAGCTTTTTCAAATACGAGATAGCACCAATTTGGACGTGTTTCGAACTGATAGGCGAATTCTGCTTTCTGGGCGTCGGACACATGCACTGGCTTGACTTGCGTTGCCAGATGCTTGGAAATGATTTCGTCCATACAATGTGTTGAATCTGCACATTGTTGATATAATGGCAGGATGCTTTCAATCCACGCAACCACGGGATGATTGTTGAAATTTTCTATATACGTCTGTAACTCATTAATATGCTGATTTTGGTTTGGAAACGTTTTATCTAAAACAGAATGCCAAAGTGAGTTACGATAATCAGCCTTGCGGTTTGGAAAGTTTTTATTGACTGTGCCGAGTGTTACATAGACATCGGTCGTATTTGAATCGTTTGCTGTGAAGGCGTGATCTTCTAAACTGATTTTTTCAACATCAAGATAGCGATGTCGCCTGAGGAAAGAGTCCTCTGATTCGAGCAGAATTTTATTGCCTTTGAACTCAATATAGGGGGCTTCTTCAATTGTAACGCGCTCGCAGCATTGCTTTCGGGTACACGCTTTGTCCTGAGAGACATTTTGGGGAAGAACTTCCTTGGGATGACACCAGTATAATTCAGTCGAGAACTGATGGCGTTCAAAAATTTCCGGTACAGTATAAAGCTCCATTGCTGATTCTAAATCTTTTCTTTCATTCTCTCTTTGTGCAGCAATGGCATCGACTGCGTTTGATTCTTTGACAGCTTCGTCAATTTTGACCCCACCGGCGATCGCGAGCCCCAAAAGCTCTGCGCAACCTGCAGTACAATAAGACATGGCGAGTATGGAAATGAGTGTGAGATATGGGCGGACACGAGAAGAGGTTGATTTCATCAATAAGAATTCCTTAACAGTTAAAGTTAATAGTTTACTTTTTCGAGGCGGGTTCCCAGCCTTGAGCTTTCAGACACTCATCAAGTGAAGTGTAGGTTCGCTCTTTGTAAACTGGTTTGCCGTCGATCACGCCGTTTATGCAGCCGATAAAATTGGGAACTGCACCCTCATCAATGTACGCACTGTACGCTCGTCCGTAGGATTCCTCCACGTCCATTAATTCACCGTCTTCCGCTTCCATAATCTGTTGTAGAAGCTTGTCTTGTTTTTTAGCAATATCTTCCTTAGCCTTGATAAAACGAGAATTACAGTTTCCTCCGCATTGGTTGCATCTTTGGGAGTAGTTGCACCGATACTGATCATTGCCCGTATAGAGGACATCCGGACATGCTGCCCAGCACTTGTTATAGGCAGCTTGGCGTTTAAGTTCCTGTTTGTCGAGGGAATCTCGCTGCTTTTTTAGGCTTTCGAGTTTTTTGTTTGCCGCTTTGTAACGCGGATCGTTACTTAGATTGGCTATTTTCATACGTTCAACTTCCGCAGAGAGTGTCATAAGATCGTCTTCGGAGGGTAGTGGATGGAAACTGATCGTGGCTTCGGCTTTCGGTTCAGCAAAGGACAAGGATGGTATCAAGCACAAAGCGATGCTGAAGATGATGGGTCGGGCTTTCATTTTTTCTCCATAAAGAGTGGTTAAGATAATATTATTATGGATGAGTTTAATGAGCTGCGAAAAATAACTTAAACCATGTAAAAGAACCACATAAGGGGGGCGTCCTTGTTACATAGTGACAGTTAGTCATTTTTGCGGTTTTAATCAATTGTTGATTCAGCAATAAGGTGATTGATAGAATCTGCATCGCCAATTTTCTTATAGAAAAAAGTTGTTTCCAGCAATCCAGTTTTATAGTTTAATTTGAATCCACGGCAGGCATTAAAACTTCTACCGGGTAGGATGTATTTCTCGTTTAAATCGTAATCCACAAGTTCTCCATTGATGAATAATGGAGTGATGTCGTTACATTCGACACCACGTTGAAAAAGACGAATTCGCTCCATAGCGTCTTTGAAGAGTGGCTCAATCATATCGTCTTTGTTATTTTGGATGGTCATACATACTTCAATGGCTGGATCTGAATACTGTCGTTTGTGCTTGTTATAAGATTTTGCCGTTGTGAAGCTGATGTTGTTAATTGTATAATTGATATCGTCAGATTTTGATGCGTTATCGAAATTTTCTTTAATCTCTACAGAAACAGGTATGGATACTGTTTTCGACTGGCATGCTGTTGCTAGACAGCAAAGAAATAAAACAAATCCTATAAACGATATACGTCCCATTATACTTACTCCTTAACCTAAACCCGGTCCTTTGTCGAGAAGGGTGATGCAATGACCCGTTTAAAATGGGCCAAAACTTCTCACATCTTAAAAAAAAAAAAAAAAAATCAACCCTCTTTAACGTTAAATTTAAAAAATTTAGAGTGGTGGCTTCGGCTCTCGATGAATGTTTCACCCCCACTTAAAAATTTGGGCCCTCCCCC
>CAMCLY010000186.1 GCA_945875805.1 uncultured Myxococcales bacterium
GGCCTGCCGTTTCGTGGGTTTGGGGGAGTTTTTTTGTGGGGGGACCAGTCCCCCCCCCCACACAAATTCTCTTCCCTCCCTGAGGGGGACGGGGGCAGACTTGAGTGGCGTCCAGTGGACGGCACGAAACGATAGCCCAGTGAGCAAAGGGGATGAACGAGCCAAAGAAACGAGAGTTTCGACGCGAAGTTCATCGCCTTTGGCGAAACGCAGGGGAGGTGGGTCTTGGTGAGGAATATATATCTCTTGATTGGTGGGGTATGGTGTGTCGTGAACAGAGAAGTTTATAGGAAGTGATTTAAGAAGCTGAATTTGCCCAAGAGAGAGTCTTATGCTAGAGGAACCGTTCACATCATGAGTCCGAATGGGGCAAAATGATGGGATGTGAAGTGCTGTCAAGAAGTATCAGGGATGAGACGTATGTTGCAGCCGAAATTGTTGTGGTTATTCCGAATTTCACTCATGTGTTTATGTCTGCTTGGTGTGTCGTTTTCGTCGGAAGCGGCGCCCAAGAAGAGCAGTCAAAAAGTTTCCAGCGCGAAGGAGACGATCACGTATGTCGTCAAAAAGGGTGACAGCGTTGAGAAGATAGCGAAGAGTTATGACGTTCGAGCGGATGACATCGCGCGTTGGAATAACCTTTCGGATGTGTCGAGGATTCGGATTGGGCAGAAACTTCGCATTCGCGTTCCCAAGGGGAGTGTTGTCAGTACATCCGGAAAGTCTGCACCGATTATCACACAAAATGTATCTTATGTGGTCAAAAAAGGTGACAATCTTGGAAAAATATCTCGCAAAACCGGAGTATCTATAGAAGAGCTGAAAAAGAACAATCCGTCATTGAGAAAATCTCCGGACAAGTTGCGTGTGGGTCAAACGCTTGTGCTCAAAGTGCAGCGATTTGATGGGTCGACGGGGGTGTCCCGAGGGCTTGCGAACAATGGTTCTCTGGCCAATGGTATCGTACTCAAGCCTGGGCCTGGCTATATTGTTCGCAATGCCAAGCGCAGTTATGGCACAGCGCTTACGGTGGGTTTGATAATGGATGCGATGGGGGCTTATGCGCAGAAGTATCCCAAAGCGCCGCGCTTTGGGATAGGAGATTTGTCGACGGAGCGCGGAGGTAAATTGACGCCGCATCTTTCTCATCAGTCCGGTCGTGATGTGGATATCAGCTATATTCACAAGAGTCAGAAAGAGACGCCGAATTTTGTTCGGATGTCCAAGGATACGTTGGATATTGAAAAGAATTGGTTTGTGCTTGAATATTTTTTGAAGACACAAAAAGTACAATATATATTTATAGATTATGATTTACAGAAATACTTTTATGAATATGCGAAGAGTCGCGGGTATAGTGATGCACAGTTGTCAAAAATGATTCAGTATCCCAATGGCAAGAAGAGTTATCATGCGATTATCCGTCATTCCAAGGGGCATGCGGATCATTTTCATGTACGTTTTGTATGTGCCTCGACGGATATTGGCTGTCATTAGAGCATAGTTTTAACGCCGCATGAAGTCCATGATGGAGTGAGTGGGCGGCGTGGAAGGCGAGGGGGGGAATTTTAACGGACGTGGTTAAATTTGTTCCAGAATTTTTCGTTTTTGAGGTGGATAGGATTTCCGAGTGTGATGGAGAGGAAGTTTCTTGCGAGTCGAGTGTACCATTCGTCGCCGCAAATTTTGAGCCCTTCGAGGCCGCCGTTTCGTGCGCCGGAGTATGTGCCGATCCAATTTTTCGGGACGTTATAGAGGCAGACGCCGTATTCTCGTCCGAGCTGACGCAGTCCGATGAGGTGGAATTCGGATGGAGAAATGACGGAGGCGAGAGCCATAAAGGGATCGATATGTTTTTGAGAGGCGAGCCAGTAAGCGGTGACAGCGCCAGTGCGGTCGGCCCCGTGGAGGCAGTGCAGATATAGGGAGTGTTCAGGGACTGACCGCATGACATCCATGATTTCGTCGATGTAGAGCAGTCGGGTTCGGAGCGGGAAACTGTAGAGTTTGAGCCCGATTTTTCGGGCGTATTTTTCGACCTCCGGGGGGAGTTTGTGGAGGCTCAGGATGGTGGTGATGCCGAGCATTTTGAACTCATCGAGGTCGTCCTGGTCGGGCATGGCGCCAACGTAAAACGTATCGACATTACGGAAGTTTCGCGGGAGCGCCTGAGCAGAGACGGACATCAGGAATAAACTACAGCATGATAAAAGCAGCGTAATCAGGACGCGTTTCATGACAACTCCCCCACCTTTGCGCGGCGACCGACAGCCGCGCGAGTATTTCTGACGAAATGGTGAGAAATTGCAATCTCTTTTTATATTGGAGTGACTGGGGATTGACGGTTGGAAGTTATTTTTTGGGTTTTGGCAATTTTTTGAGAACGACTTTTCCGGTACGCACGGCGTCGTATTGGTAGACATCGCTGAGGAAAGCGACGGGACCTTTGTCGTCGACGCGGGCATTGATGTAGACGACATCGACGTCGACGGGATGGTTTAATTCGATGGGTACCTGTTCGAGGGGATCGGCATTGAGGATGCCATGGATCTTTTTTGAGTCCCACTGTCCGTCATTTTTGAGGAGGAGTTCGGCGAGTTTCATGGGGTCTTGGACGCGCATGCACCCGTGTGAGAAGGCTCTTGTGGGGTTTGAGAAGACGCTTTTTGCCGGGGTGTCGTGGAGATAGGTATTGTGGGGGTTTGGAAACATGAACTTGACTTTTCCGAGGGAGTTTTTGGGGTTTGGGAGTTCCCGGACGTAGTACAGTTTTGGGTCTTCCTTGTTCACTTCCTCGTAATGATTTTCGATATAGTAGTTTGGGTTTTCGGCGAGTTTTGGTTCTAATTCTTCGATGCGAATGCGGGCGGGGACGTTCCAGTATGGATTGAGTATGATTTCGTTAATTTTGGAGGTCTGAATGGGTGTACGATTGGGGTGCAGGGGATATAACGTTTCTGGATCTGGGACGATTTCGTTGGTGATGGGGTCTCGTTGGACCTTGTCGTTTCCGACGACGATGCGGTGTCTTGCGACGCGCTGTTTGTCTTTCCAGACTTCGACATAGAAGTCAGGGATATTGACTTTTAGATAATAATTGAGAGAACCGATGGGGAGTTCCCGGTATTTTTGAATGGCGAGGTCGATGGTTTCGAGTCGATTTTGAGGTGAGACGGCGAGGTTTTTAAAGAGAACGGCGTCGACAACTTTTTTTTGCGAGAGCTGGTGGAGTTCTCGATAGAGGAGGATGGCGTCTTTGAGTTGCTGATCGAAGACGGGGTTATTTTCATCGCCGGCCTGATAGGCTTCGGCGTTTAATCGGGCTCGCAGAGAGGGGACGTATTCGTAGGATTTTCCAAGAACGGCTTCGGTGGGTTTTGATGGGATGTGTTGAATTTTTGGCCATCCTCCATCGGCGATGGCTTTGGTATATATTTTTCGGCTTTGTATGAGCAGATGGTATTGAGGGTCTGGTGGTGTGATGCGATCGAAAGCGGCCCTGACTCCATTTTTTGAAAGGTCGTACAAAAAGTTTTGTTTTCGGATGGAGACTATCTGTTTTGGAGAAAGAAATTTTTGAACTCGGTCGAAGCGATAATCGTTTTTTGTGTAGTTGAGTCTGAGTTCACCGGCCCATGCCGTGAGGTCGCAGGCGATCAAAGCATCGAGTTTGGTCTGTGTTTGGATGGTATCGGCGAGATTCTTTTGATTTTGCTGTGCGATTTGACAGTATCTTGGCAGGAGTTTTTGGCACTCTGGGCCTTGTAAGAGTTCGACAAAAGTCTGTTCGGGATTGTCGAGGTTTTGTGGGGCGAACCCGATGCTTCTCAATCCCTTTTCGAGGTTGGTGAGGTCGTCTTCCTGAAAGTGAAAAGATTGAATCTGAGGTGAATTTTGGATTTTTGGGACGAGGGATTGAATTTCTTGGAGGTTTTTGGGGATGAATGAGGTGCCTGAGTCGGCGATGTCGGTCAGGATTTGAATGGCGGCGTTGGTGTCGTCGATGAGGTGTTTTTTGTGCGTCGATTTGAGTATGTCGAGGATGTCTGGATCGGCGCACCATTGAGCAAAATCGTCCTGGGCGTGAGCCTGCTGTTCAAAGTCGTTGAGTTTTTGGCGCAGTTCTTCGCGGGAGGTGAGGGTCTTGATCCATTCGGTCAGGGCGTCGGTGCGGAGATCGATGGATGCCGTTTTGGACTGGGTGGCATTTTCGGCTGGTCCGGAACATGCCAAGAGGAATCCTGCCAGCATGAAGAAAGACAGTTTTTTCATCAGAATATCCGCAGTTAAAATGGCGATGAAGTGATGGCGAGCTTGCCGTGTAAGGAGGTGTCGGTGGAACAAGGGTTACCTTTTGGGAGCCAACGCAAAATGCGCTCAATTTCATCCATGGCGTGGCGGGGAATTTCCGGTAGAAGTGGGGGAGGATGTGGCGGGGAATTTCCGGTAGAAGTGGGTGGATTTAGTTTTCGTCGTCGGGATTTTGTTCGTCCTGAGGGGTTTCGATGAACTGTCCGGACTGAATCCAGTTTTGGAAGACCTCGATGATCTGTTCTGCCTGTTTGACGGAGGTGAATTTGAATTTGGATTGGGATCGGTAGACGCCATTTTTTTTCTGGAAACGATCGATTCTCGCTTTTGGAGCGCTCCATTTCTGATTTTTTCGATCCCATTCGGCGAAAAGAAACATGATGGTGGTCCATGCGCCTTTTGAGAGGACGACTTTGTCGAGCTGTTTGATGATTTGTTGTCCGGATTCTTCGGAGTAGTCGATGGTGATTTCGTCGATGGTGGTGGCCATGTTTTTACCTTTTTTGTGGGAGTGCGCGACAGCGCGTGCACCATACAGTTGTGGAATTTTTGGGGTGAGGGTCAGTTCATGGGGTCAATGAGGAGTGGGCTTGTGTGCAGGGGAGAGGGGGTCGCGACGTATGCGCGGAAGGCCGCAGGCCTGAGCACATAGGCGCGCAGGGGGAGGCTTCCCCCACCCGGAGCGATTTTATTTTGAGGGGGTATAGAATCCGGAATTTCCGGCGTAGAGCTTGATGGTATCGAATAGGGCGTCGACGATTTTTGCGCGAAATTCTTTGGAGGTGGCCTGTATGCCTTCGTTTTGGTGAGAGAGGAAGGCGAGTTCGAGGACGACGGCGGGGACATGGGCGCGGTTTAGGACGGTGTAGTCACCGGTTTTTACGCCGCGGTCGAGGACATCGAAGTGTCGTTTCATGGCTCGGTTGAAGCAGTTTGCGAGGCGTTGTGAGAGGGCGCCGATGTGCGTCATGTGTTCGGTGAGCTGAGGCGTGATTTCGACGTTCATTTTCTGGTGATCTGCGATCCAGTGTTCACCGGCCCAGAAGCTTTCGAATCCGATGGCTTCTGGGTTTAGCGAGGCGTTGAAGTGTAGGCTTAGGAAGAGGTCGGCGTGGATATGATTTGCGAGTTCGATGCGATCGGCGAGTGAGATGGAGTCGTCGCCCTGGCGTGTGAGGACGACGTTAACATCGGGGAGGTCGTGCCGGATACGGTCGGCGAGCATGAGGGCGATTTTGAGTGTGAGGAATTTTTCGTGGATGTTGGCGACACCGATGGCGCCTTCGTTGGTTCCGCCGTGTCCTGGGTCGATGACGATGGTTCGGACGGGTG
>CAMCLY010000187.1 GCA_945875805.1 uncultured Myxococcales bacterium
TTTTTGAAAATTCGTATAGATCGTGTTGTGGGCTCTTTTAAAGAGTGGACTTTTTTGAAGAATTTGAAGAATCGATAAGGCATGGCGTGAAGACGTCGTCTTTGTTTGGCACGCATTCCGTGAGGTGAGAGATGGGTCAGAAAATGCAGCTCCAGATAGGGATGAAGCAGCAGCTTCGCATGACGCAGCAGCTTCAGCAGGCGATCAAACTTCTCCAGCTTTCTCGTCAGGAACTCATTGTCTCGATACAGGAGGAGATGATCGAGAATCCCGCTCTTGAGGAAATGCCGGATTCGACGTCGGAGTATTCGCGTCTTGAATCCGGTGAGCCGCCCGTGTGTCCCGACGAGGGCGCGGAACTTGGGGCGAGTCTAAGGAATCTCGATGAGAACATCGGGAAGACGGACGAGATCGACTGGGATTCGTATCTCAATGACTATCAGACGCATACCCCGATGCCGGAGTCATCCTATAAGGGCTTTGTGGGTGAGGAGCTTCCGAGTTACGAGGCGACCCTGAGCGCGCCGCCCACACTTGTGGAGTATTTGATGCGGCAGGTCAAACTGACGCGTTTTGACGAGATGCAGGAGCGCATTGCGTGTGAAATCATCGGGAATATCAATGATGACGGGTATCTTGTGGGGATTACGCCGCAGGAAATCGCCGATCGTCTTGGCGTCGATTTGGATTCGGTGATTTACGTTCAGGAGACGATAGAGGAGTTTGATCCGACGGGGGTTGGTGCTTGTGATTTGCGGGAATGTCTTCTGGCGCAGGCGGAAATCCGTTATCCCGACAATGCGATTGTCCACGACATTCTGGACAGGCATTTGTCCTTATTGGAGCGCAAGAATTACAAGCAGATTGCCCGCGAGCTCAGGACGACGGTGGAGCGTGTTTCCGCGGCTGCCCGGGTGATTGCGACGCTCGATCCGCGCCCTGGAGTCAAATACAATGCCGAGCGTCCGCTGTACATCACGCCCGACGTGTATGTGGATCGCGGGTCGGATGGGGAATATCACGTGATGATCAATGACGACGGTCTTCCCAAGCTCCGCGTCAGTGCGTATTATTCGGAACTCGTGCGAGGGGGGCAGTCCCCCGAGGCGGCCGCGTATATTCGCGAGAAGATGAGCAATGCGCGTTGGTTTTTGCGCTCCCTTCAGCAGCGGGAGCGTACGATTTACCGGGTGACGGAGGCGATCATTCAGCGTCAGCATGAGTTTTTTGAAAAGGGCGTCAATTATCTCAAACCGATGATTTTGCGCGATATTGCCGAGGATACCGGTCTGAGCGAGTCGACGATAAGCCGAGTGACGACCAAAAAATACATGCATACCCCGCAGGGAATATATGAGCTGAAATTCTTTTTCACGTCCAAGATCAGCCGGATGGATGCGTTTGGCGGTGACGATTTGGCGAGCACGGCGGTACAGGAAAGGATCCGCGCGATCATCGCGAAGGAGGATCCCCGTCATCCGTTGAGTGATCAGAGAATTTCAGAGATTCTCAAGGATGAGGATATCGATATTGCCCGGCGCACAGTAGCGAAATACCGCGAGGTGATGGGGGTGTTGTCGTCGTCGCAGAGGAAGCAGGTCTGACGGCGGTCAGGTGCAGATGGGGTGTATGGACGTTTTGTGGCTTGAATATATTTTGCTTGGTCTTGCGCTGTCGGCGGACGCGTGTTCGGTCTCTTTGGTGTATGGATCGCGTCTTCAGCCGTTTCGCTGGAGGCAGGCGATGGTTCCTGCGCTTGCGTTTGGGATTGCGCAGGGGCTGATGCCCGTGGTGGGCTGGTTGGGCGGGGCGCTTCTGGCCAGCTTTATCGAGGCGGTCGATCATTGGATAGCGTTTGGGATTCTCGTGGTGCTTGGCGGGAAATTCATCTGGGATTCCCGTGGGGATGTCGACATCAAGCCGGAAACGTTTATGAGTCCGCTAGCGATATTTGTGGCGGCGTTTGCGACGAGCATTGATGCGTGTGCGGTTGGGTTTAGTCTGAATCTGTCGGGGTCTCCGATTGTGTGTCCGGCGGTGGTGATCGCGGTGACGACGTTTTTGTGCAGTCTTGTGTGTCACCGGATTGGCGCGGCTCTTGGTGCGCGTTTTGGCTCTCGCCTTTTGCTCGTGGGCGGCCTCATTCTCATTGGGCTTGGCGTGAAGATTCTCGGCGAACACATGAACTGGTTTTCATAGGGGTCGGAAACGGAGGCATGGGGTTTGGGGGCGATTTTTTAAGAACGTTCACATGGAAAAAGGTATAGAAAGAGTATGACGACACCGATATATGGTGACACGCGCGGCTTGAATGCACGCGAGGTCGAGGCGCTCAAGGCGCTGGGTACGGGGCATGTGTCCCAGAATTTGTTGATAAGCCGGGAACTGGCGTTTCAGATGACGCATTTGAGCGACAGTCTTCATCGGAAGGTGGGGTTAATCCTCAGCCGGACGGGGCATGTGGAATGCGTCGTTCTTGGCACGGCGGAGCGGGCGTACCTTCCGGACATTGGGCGCAGCCGTGCGGGGATTGGCCGTCTTCGCGGGATACGTTTTGTGGTGACGAATCTGGAGGCGCAGACGGGACAGGGGTCGCATCAGGTTTTGACGATGGATGAGGTGACGGACCTCGCGAAGTTGCGTCTTGACTTTGTGGTGGGGATAGAGGTGAACGTCGTGGGGGCGCCGGGTCGGGCGGAGTATGCGCATTTGACGCCGTCGGTGAAGGGTGCGACGGTGAGTCGCATGGCGGTCGAGGTGTTTGAGGCGCTTCCGACGAATGCGGACGAGATCGTGCGTGCGGTGGAGACGGAACTCCGTGCGACGGCGGCTCGCACCACGACGACGGCGCAGCCGCCGGCGATTCTGGTGCATCTGGATTTGGGGCAGAAGGATGCGCGGGAGCGTCGCGAGGAGATGCTTGAGCTGTGTCAGTCGGCGGGGATTGACGTGGTGCGCGTGGTCGAGCAGAGACGCCGGGCTGCCGATCCCAGGAGTCTTGTCGGGACGGGCAAGCTTCAGGAAATCGAGCTTCATGCGTTGGATGACGATGCGGAATTTGTGGTGTTTGACTGCGAGCTGACGCCGGCGCAGACGCGAGTGGTGACTGGGGCGCTTCCGCTTAAAGTGCTCGACCGGACGCAGCTGATACTGGATATTTTTGCCCAGCGGGCCAAATCGGTGGATGGCAAGCTTCAGGTGGAGCTTGCGCAGTTGAAGTACAATCTTCCCAAGCTGGTGGCTCAGGACACGGCGATGAGCCGGTTGACGGGTGGGATTGGCGGCCGCGGTCCAGGGGAGACGAAACTGGAACTCAATCGCCGCCGTGCCCGCGACCGGATGCAGGCGTTGGAGCGAGAGCTTAGGAATCGGGAGACCCATCGCGAGATTCAGCGGAAGAAACGCCGCGAGCAGAAGATACCCGTGTTCAGCCTTGTCGGGTATACGAATGCGGGCAAATCGACGTTGCTCAATGCGCTGACGCAGTCCGATGTGTATGCGGAGGACAAGCTGTTTGCGACGCTGGACACGACGAGCCGGAGGTTGCGTTTTCCGCGACTTCAGGAAGTGATTTTTACGGACACGGTGGGTTTTATCCGGGATTTGCCGTCGGATCTCGTGGCGGCGTTTAAGGCGACGCTTGAGGAGCTTGACGATGCGGACGTGCTGCTTCATGTGATCGACGCGTCGAGTCCGCAGGTGCATTCCCAGATAGCGGCGGTGGATGCGATTCTGAAGCAGCTTGGTCTTGAGAAGAAGCCGACGATTCGGATTTTGAACAAGACGGATCTGATCACGGCGCAGGCGGCGGCGGATCTTGCGGAGCAGTACGATGCGGTGGGGATATCGGCCCGGTATCGGTCGTCGACGTTGCCGCTTATCGATCGGATACAGGATTTTTATCTTTCGCAGCCTGGTCATTTTTCGGAGGTTCGGGTGCGTCGTATTGAGGAGTGAGCCTGAGTGAGTCCGGTTGGCGTCATGGCGTTTTTGGGGTGAAGAATTGGGTGTGTCTGTGGTGAGGGGGGGGAGGCGCGAAGCGCCGCGGCGGCGTATGGCGAAGTCCATAGCCGCCGCGCAAAGGGCGTATCCGGCCTTGGCCGGATAGCCCGTTCCTGGCCGCGCGACGTCGTGCGCGGCTTCAAAAGGCTTTTCATTCGCGGGACAATTCGGTAGCATTTATGGGCTTTTGACGGCCTTGAGGACTGTGGAGGAGTGAAGATGCGTCATTTCAGTATTGCGGCATTCGTCATATTGGGGATGTGGCTTGGCGGTTGTGCGACGGACGAAGCGCCGAAAGACACGACGATGAACTACTGGGACAAGAAGAAGGGGGATTGCGACGAAGTTCTCAAGAGTCCGTATGCGTATCGATTGTCACAGATCACGCAGTGCACCAAGATGTGGGAGATGTATCGCTATGTGGACAATATCCCGTTGAAGGAACGTTCGATGTATGCGGTGGCGTTCAGCATGGTGAGTCACAAGGCGGAGGATCCTTATGATCGTGCGGTGGCGGATGCGGCGCTTGCGCGGATATGCGTGCCGCGACATCCGCTTGGTTCGGATGGTCAGGTTCGCGAAGAGATGCCGGAGAAGCTGGAATGCAGCAGTGCGGTGACGGACATATCGATCAAGGGTCAGGCGGTGGCGTCGTCGAATCCGTATCAGCGGATGAAACGCACGGTGGAGGTGAGCGAGCCGAGTGACAAGGAGATGTCGCGGGCGACGGGTCTTTACAAGAAGGCGTCGACGCAGCGGAGCAAGAACAATCTTGGCAAGGCGGTGGGTCTGTATCGTGACGCGCTTGAGGTTTATCCTTATTATGTGGCGGCGAAGTACGATTTGGCGTGTGCGCTGGCGGTTTCCGGTGATGAACGTGGGGCGCTGAGGGAGCTTGAGGAGCTCAACAGTTGGGACGATTCGGAAGCGGAGCAGCGGCTTGTGAAGGCGCGCTCGGATGAGGATTTTGAGGGGATACGGGACAATCCCAACTTCAAGCTCATCACGGGGTATGTCCGTGTGGTCATCGTCAACGGGGCGAGTACGATTGGCGAGGAGCGCGTGGCGGACATGAAGAAGCGTCTTGAGATGAAGAATGTGCCGATAGCGCAGATAGCGCGCAGCGACAGGGTGGTGATGTCTCCTCAGATCATGTACCGGGAAGGTTTTGAGGACTATGCGTACAAGATCCGTGACATGCTTGGCAATTCTAAGATGGCGGTGACGCTGAACCGTCAGGCCGGAGGGATTGACGATGTGATTGTGCTGTGGGGTCAGCCGGAGGCTGCGGCGTATGGAGCGGGTCAGTCGGCGCCGGTGGTTCAGGGCAAACGGGCCGAGGGCAGCGACAACAAGCTCGACGATCTCGTCAAGGGCGTGGAGGACACGAAGAAGTCGGTCGATCATGCCAAGGATGTCGGGAACTCGCTGACGAAATTCTGAGGCGGGGTCATGCCGTACAACGGCGCAAGGAGCAGCTTTTCTGCGGCTTTGGCGAAGCGGGGGAGCTGTTTTTTTTTGTTCGATTTTGCCCTGTTTGGGCGAGCGGTTTGGGGGTGAGCCCTATCTATAATTGAAGGGGGGGGGCATGTTTGAAGGGGCGGGTGTTTTTGGGTGAGGGGGGGGA
>CAMCLY010000188.1 GCA_945875805.1 uncultured Myxococcales bacterium
CCCCCCCCCCCCCCCCCCCCCCCCCCCCCCCCCCCCCCCCCCCCCCGGGCGGGACGCCCGGCCGTAGGGAATAGGCCGGGCGCGCCGCCGTATGGAAATAGGCGGCGCCCGGTAGAAAATGGGAATGGAAAATCCTCGTCATGGAGAACGGATGGATGGTGATTTGTGTGTTATTTTTATGATGATACATGAAATTAAATATTAAAAATAATAAAAAAAACGAACTGAATTTGTTTTTGAATTTGCGGGGGAATGAAAAGCAGTTGACGAGGGGTGGGCAGGGATACTAAAGGCGTAGCGGTTTCGATGGTGCGGGGGAAGGAGATTTGTGAAAAATTCATCATGCGTCGTTAGTGGGAAATTTAATTCGCGGCGATAATTTTGGGGAAAAGGGTGAATTGGGTTCAAACCCGCATGAAAACTTGCGATATTGTTTGTAACAAATTCATTCCCGAAAAAGTGTATTGTAAATAATTCAAATAAGCCTCGACAAGGAGTGGGATATTCTGTAGGTAGGCGATTATGGGACACAGACCTCCATATATGGAGAAAGGTTGTACCCTCTTTGGCAGCGAATCTCATGCCTGTGTGCATGATGGACACGGGATACTCACTTTAGGAGGAAAGAAATGAGGGGAAAATGGCAATGGTGCGCGATCGTCGCAGCGACGGTAGGCGTGAGTACAATTGCCGGGTGTGCTCAGGATATCGGGGACATCGATAGGACTGAACCCAACAAGATTCGCAAGGCGGATCTTGAGGGGAGCGCCTGGTGGATGCACCAGAAGGTGACGGAGAACTCGCCCATGATGAGCGATCGTGGGTTTGAAGGTCTGATGATGGCGACGGACAAGGTTGTGTTTGTGGCCGAAGAGAATTACCTTGTGGCTTACCGGAGTTACCCGAGCCTTCCGGGTGCCGACGACACGGCGAAATATGACGGGAATTATGACGAGATATATGGCGAGGACTACAAGGGTGAGATTCGCGCGATGTTCCCGATCGACTCGCATTTTGACGTGCAGCGAGAGTATGACACGTCGACGGGCGAGCAGTCGAACGTGATTGTGGAGAACACGAGCGATCGTCCGTGGTACGAGCGCGATTACATCCGTGTGGACTGGACGCAGAACGCCGTCACGAATTTTGAGTGGAAGTACATTTACATGGGTGTCGACCTTGAGCTCGGATTTACGGGGGCTGAGGGGGATGGCAATCCAGAGAATCAGCCGTATTTTGAGCGCAACGCCGAGGGGAAACTGGTCTATTTTGACGCGCCTTCGACGTACATTCTGAACATGACGCTGTATGATTTGTACTACGGTCCGATGGGTATGATGGATTACTCGGACTGGACGACGGCGGCGAATCTTCGCGTGGTGACGTCGTTTGCGCGCGACATGGGGAGCGATGCGTCAGGGGACACGATTCGCAACGACACGTACGAGCCGATTGAGTACAGCAACTACGACATGAACCGTTTTGGTTTGTTCCGCACCGAACGTCCGACGAACGATCCGGATTACGGGATTCTCAATGCGGGGCGCATTCTTCTTGCGAACCGTCACCATCTGTTTGAAGACGACTACACGGTGGATTCGGCGGGCAATCGCGTGGTGTTGCCGATTGAGGAGCGCGTGGTCAAGACGACGCCGTACTACATTTTTGACGGTGTCGATGAACCGTTGTTGGCGGCCATGTCGGAACAGGTGATTGACGAGTGGAACGTGGCGTTCAAACGCGCTGTTTATCTTGCGCAGAATCCGCACAATACGGTGAAACAGTCTGCGTACACGGTGACGGTGAGCGACGACGAAGGCGAGCTCATTTCGGTCGTTCAGTCTCCGTCGAGTGTCGATTTGGCGACGGAAATTAATTACCAGAAATTGAAATATGCGTTGTCGGATCAGACGGATGTGTTTGTGGCCTGCCACATTCCCGTTCGCGCAGAAGATCCCGACGTCTGTGTGCCCGACTATCTGCTCAAGCAGGGCGTGTCCAAGGTGGGGTATGAACCTCGCGAAGGCGACTTCCGCAAGAACTTCCTGTGGCTTGTCAACCAGCGTCTCGACAACGGTCTGCTGGGGTACTGCCCCACGAGCGTGGATCCGCTCAAGAGTCAGTCATTGTCGGCGCAGGCGCATGTTTACACGGAACCGATGGGGCAGATGGCGCGTGCCATATTGGACGACATCATGTTCCTCAACGGCGATTTGTCGATCGAGGGATTGCGCGACAACGATGCGGGTATTTTGCGTGCCGAAATGAATCGCAAAAACCTGATCGATGCGAGCGCGATGCCCGACGAGGTGCGCAACGCGCACATCGATGCGCCGGCGGCCCGCAAGGCCAGAAAAGAGTTCAAGAGCAACCGCGAGCAGTTGCTGAGCAAGGCCCGCAAATTCGACTACACGAAAGCCGATACGGGTCTGAAAAAAGTGTACGAGTCCGGTCTGGCGTCGACGGATTACGATGCCGCATTGGAGAACCAGTTCAAAAAACGCACTGGGATGTCGAGTGCCGATTTTGCTCAGAAATTCAACATTGGCGAAGACAACCTGACGTTTGCGGCGACGAGCGTCAAGGGGCGCGCGTTGCGTCGTGAGATGGAAGTGTCGATGGCACAGCAGGGCTTCTGCTTCCTGGATGCGGCTTCGGTGGGTTCGGACGCCGTCAAGCAGTTCCTTGCGACGAAATATCAGGGACGCAGTGACTACGAAAACATTCTTCGCGAGATCCGCGCCCGCATGTTCCGTGCAACCGCTCTTCATGAAATGGGGCACGGCTTTGGTCTGCGTCACAACCATTCCGGTTCGTTTGACTCGATGAACTACTTCGATCAGTTCTGGAATCTGCGTCGTGATACCCCTGCATTCCAGCCGAATGCCGCGGACGTCAAGACGCTCGAAGACATGTATTCGATGTGGGATTACACCGACAAGCAGATCAACGGTGGTATGCTCATCAACATGTATTCCTCGATCATGGACTACTCTTCTGGTTACACGACGGACAATCAGGGTCTGGGTAAATACGACCATGCGGCCATCGTGTACAGCTACAGCTCCGGCACCGCGTATGTGTATGACGACACCGGCCGTCCTGTGACGGATCCGAGCGTCTGCGCCAGCCGTGGCGGCGAGATCGTGTCGTCGCTCAATCCCAAGACGGGGTCATTTTCGACGAAGTGCCAGAAAAAACAACGCGGTCTCATCGAATACTTTGCCAAGGATGCCGGTACGGAGTCGGTGAATCCTGCCACGAGCAGCGATCTTGGTGAAATGCCTTACAAAGTCCTCACCCATAAGGACTCGACCGGTTTGAGCACCCTCGATGACCCCATCTCCATCTCCCAGCCGTACCTCGAAATCGTCCACTATCGCGATTTCTTCACCAAGATGGGTAACTACGATTTCCTCAAGAATCGTGCGCTTATTCGTATTGATGACTACCTTGCCAAAAAAGAGGCTGGAGAAGCCATCGTTCGCGTGCCGTACATTTTCTGCACTGACGACAACCGTGCCCAGCTCACGAGCTGCCACGTGTTCGATCATGGCGCCGACTACTTTGAGCAGGTTCTCGATATCGTGCGCATGTACAAGCACGACTACAACACGACGTACTTTTCGCGTGACCGTGTCAGCTTCTTTGGCTGGAGCGGTGGACGTATGCGCCGTTACTTCCCAATGCTGTCCGATTTCTTCCAGGGTTGGTACGCCGGTGATCACGGTGATCTCCTCGCCGATGTCCTCGGCGATGACATCGATCTCAACTACCAGGTTGGCATGTCGGCCCACGGTGCGAGCTTCAACCTCCTCGTCCAGGCCATGGCCACGCCGGAATACGGTCTTTTCTGCACGCGTCGTAATGGGAACCTCTACTCTCTCACGACCGACGGCGAAGCCTACAGCGACATCAGCGAGTTCTCCATTCGCGGATATTGCGATTCGTCTAAACCTTACTTCTATGTTCCGCAGGGTGAGGGACGTCGTCACTCGAGCCGTAACGACACGAGCTTTGGTTTCGACTATCAGTGGACCGATTTGGAACTTTCTCAGGACTCCGTGTCCCTCCACGCAGCCATCTCCCTGTTTGACAACGAAGCGGACGTCATCATCGGCGGTTCCGGCGACATGGGAACGTACACGTTCGGCCTTTTCGATTACTATCGCGCAGAGTTGACGCACGCGATCGACAGCCTCTACTCTGAGGATTATCAGTATGTCAGCCCGGTCCTCGTTTCCAACGGCACCTACAACTACAACGGCACCGAATACCGTACGGGTCACCTTCTCTATCCGTCGCTTGCCGAAACGCCGTTCCATCTTGGGGACAACAGCTTCAGCTACGATCCCATCACGGGTATGACGTCGAAGGAGTTCTCGAGACTGACCGCTCAGGTTCCTGAGTTTGGTCACTGCACCGTCGACGAAGACTGCGTCATTCCTTCCACGGCTGACAGCGCGTACTGCGGTACCCTTTATAATAATCAGACCGATGACCGTTGCTTCATTCTCTATGATGAGGCGGCGAAGGATCAGTATGGTAATGCCCTTTGCCAGGCGACAACTCAGCTCGTCGATGTCGGCGGTATCTATACTTGCGCGACGGCCGGTAATTACAGCGTCTCCGAGTACGATGCCCTCGCCGCGAACGTGTGCTCCACAGCGGCTCCCAACGGCCTCTGCCCCTCTGGTAAGCGATGCGACAATGGCACGTGCGTCGAGGCGGCTTATCGCGTCGAAACCACGACTTCGCTCAATACCAAGATCTACAGCCTCATGTTCTCGATGTTCTTCACCGGTTACATTGGCATGGATTCGACCTTCTACGATCAGATCAACATCTATCGCATCGGTTCCGGCGAGACGGCTGATCCGGCTTCCGGTTACCAGGTGGTCAAATTTGAAAATCCGTTTACGGGCGAAGTCTTTGGTGCCAACAAGTATGTATGCGAACCCGATGCTTCCGGCGATCTCCCGATGTGGTGCTACTCCGACAACAAACTCGTGAAACGCAACGGTGGTGCGCAGTTGCTCGAAAAAGCCAACGCGATTTCCGCCGAACTCACGGCCTCTTGGGATGAGTTCCTCGCCATCGCCGAAGACGTCACGGACGCCGACATTGATGCGAAGAATGACAAATACGAAGCCTACATGAATGGCCTCTACCGCTGGCGTAAAGCTCAGTATGACCTTGAATACGTCATTCGCGATATCAACATGGTCCGTTCGATGTATGCCATGTTCGCCACCCTCTGGTAGGCGGATATAACGCTTCCCTTCATCCCCCTTTCCTTTGATGGATTGGGGGATTTTTTTTGTGTGTGGGGGGACCAGTCCCCCCACACACCTTTGCTTTTTTTGTGGGGGGACCAGTCCCCCCACGCCCCCCGAAATGCGCCCATTCGGGCGCATTTCATGAGGGTGAGAGGCTTGGCGTGTCGTGTTTGGCCTGCTGTTTCGTGGGTTTGGGGGAGTTTTTTGTGGGGGGACCAGTCCCCCCACGCCCCCCGAAATGCGCCCATTCGG
>CAMCLY010000189.1 GCA_945875805.1 uncultured Myxococcales bacterium
TGTTGTCTCCGGGATTTGTGTTGTCTCCGGGATTTGTGTTGTCTCCGGGATTTGTGTTGTCTCCGGGATTTGTATTATCTCCGGGATCATGGGGTATGGCGTGAACGCTGCTGTCATCGCAAGCCGAAATGGTCAGAAGCGCCATAAATAAACATAATGTGAATGATTTGTGGAACATGATCGATCCTTTTAGGCTGAGCTGGCGATGTTGACGTTGGGTGGTTCATTTGAAAGCGAATATTAAGGATTCTTCCGGATGATTTCTTGTGGAAAATATGCCTTCCTGACGTTCGGGTGGCATATTTTGCGTAACTAGTTTGTGTTTTTGGATGCGTCAAGTTTTTATTTTGAATGATGATGGACGATGAATGTGTTGAAATGGTGTTTTATGTTGTGGGTTTTATGAAGAACTGGGTGATCTGGTGAACTGTTGTGAGGGTGATGTGTGGCGAAAAAAAAGGCGCCGCGTATGCGCGCAGGGCGAAGCCTGAGCACATAGCGGCGCCGGGCTGCGCGTAGTTCCCCGAAGGGGGACAAGCGCAGCGCCAAGAAGGGGGAAAGTTATCGGATATACGCGCCGAGGCGCTGGTTGAGGGCGTCGACGATGACGGCGTGGGCGGCGTTGACCTCGTCGTCGGAGAGTGGTCGTCCTTCGTCGGGGTTGGCGGCGTCGGGGTGTCGGTATCTGAAGTTGAGGCTGATGCTCTGGAGGCCGGGGAGGATTTGTTTTCCTTTGTAGACGTCGAAGATAGACCAGGATTCGAGGGTGTCGGGGCGGAAGTCCTGAATGGCGCGGGCGATGTCCTGGAAGGTGACGTCGACGGGGACGACGATGGAGAGATCGCGAGTGGAGAAGTGGAAGCGCGGGAGCGGGGTCATGCGCGTGATGGGGGCGGTGGCATCGAGGATGGGATCGAGGTCGAGTTCGGCGAGGAAGACGGGGCCTTCGATTTTGAAGTTGGCGGCCGCGAGCGGATGGAGTTCGCCGAGGAATCCGAGGGTTTTGCCGTCGAGGGCGATGGCGGCCTGGATGCCGTCGTGGAGCCATGGGACGGGGGAATCCGGGGTCTGGAATTCGGGTGTTGCGCCGATGGCGTAGAGGGCGGTCTGGAGGCAACCTTTGAGATCGTAGACGTCCCATGCGCGGGCGGGTTCAAACCAGGGTTTTGCGGGTTCACCCCAGAGGAGGACGGCGAGTTTTCGTCGTTCGGTGAGGCATGGGATGTTCTGGATGGTCTGCGGGGTGAAGACTTCACCGACCTCGAAGAGGGCGCAGGATTTCTGCTGGTTTGCGATGTTTTTGAGGAGGGCGTCGATCATGCCCGGGAGCATGGTGGTGCGCATGGTGCTGTGTTCGACGCTCATGGGGTTGGCGATTTTCATGGGGTTGGACTCTGGGGCATTGGGTGGGAAGTTGAGTTTTGCGGGTGCGCCTGGGTCCATGAAGGTGTAGTGCATGGCCTCGTCGAGTCCGGTGTGGATGAGTGCGTCGCGGAGGTCGTGAAGGCGTGCGCGTGGGCGACGTTCCCAGATGGGGGGGGCGATGGGGTATGGGGTTGGGTTGATGGGGGTGTCGCGGGGGATGTGCGGGCATTTGAGGGCGACGTCCGGGAGGGCGGCGGGGAAGTTGTCGAACCCGTATCCGCGGCAGATTTCCTCGATGACGTCGATTTCTCGGGTGATGTCGGAACGCCATGTGGGGACGCTCAGGGGGATGTCGTCGGCGTTCCATTGGGTGGAGACGAATCCGATGGGTTTGAGGAGGGCTTCGAGTTCGGGGCCGGAGAAGGATTTTCCGAGGATTTGGGCGACGCGTGCGCGGCGGAGGGTGAGCTGGACGGGGAGGGTGCGGCGCGGGTACTGGTCATCGATGCCGGCAAACCGTGCCGGGGTATCGAGGGTCTGGTTGAGGAGCCAGAGGGTGCGCTGTGCGGCGCGCTCGATGCCTTCGGGATCGACGAATCGCTCGTAACGGTGGGAGCTTTCGGAATGGAGACCGAGGCGTTTGGCGGTTTTGCGCACGCGCGTGGGGTGGAATGCGGCGAATTCAAAGAGGACGCGCGTCGTGTGTTCGTCGACCTCGGTGTTGAGACCGCCCATGACTCCGGCGATGGCGACGGGGTTTTCCCCGTCGGTGATGACGACATCCTCCTGATTCAGGGTATATTTTTCGTGATTGATGGCGTCGATGGACTCGCCGTCGTGCGCGCGTCGGACGAGGATTGTGTCGGTTTTGAGTTTGTCTCGGTCGAAGGCGTGCATGGGGTGGCCGAGTTCAAAGCATACGAAGTTGGTGACATCGACGACGTTGTTGACGCTTCGAGCGCCGCACGATTCGACGGCGCGCCGCAACCATGCGGGGCTTGGTCCAACTTTGATGCCGTCGGCGAGGACGCCGAGGTATCGCGGGCAATCGTCGGGGGATTCGAGGGTGACGATGGAGGCGGCGGGGATGTCGGTGAGGGGGTGGAGCTGGAGTGTGCGCGGCGCGCGTTGGAGCGAAGCGGAGAGTTCGCGTGCGATGCCCCAGTGGCTGAGGCAGTCGCCGCGGTCGGGGGTGAGCCCGATTTCAAAGAGATCGGTGGCGTAGGGGGCGACGGACTCGGGGACGCCGAGTTTGAGGGCCTCGGCGAGTGTCATGCCCGGGATGGCCTCTGGACTGAGTCTGAGGAGTGTGGCGTTGTCGGAGCCGAGTCCAAGTTCTTTTTCGCTACAGAGCATGCCGTTGGAGGTTTCACCGCGGAGTTTGGAGACTTTGATTTTGAGGTCGCCGATTTGAGCGCCGACGGGGGCGAAGGGGACGAGCCATCCTTCCTGTATCCCCGGGGCTCCGCAGACGACGCGGATGAGCTCGCCGGTTCCGGCGTCGGCGTCGACGAGGTGGAGGTGGTCGGAGTTGGGGTGTTCGGCGATGTGGATGAGCCGGGCGACGATGATGTCCTTTATATAGGTCGGATCCGGGGTGAAGCCTTCGACCTCGAGTCCGCGCGCGGTGAGCTTAGCGGCGGCCGTGGCGGCGTCGATCCCGTTTGTGTCGACCATATTTTGCAACCATTTGTAGCTGATGATCATGGTGTATTCCTGGAAGGTGAAACGTGATGAATTGAAGAGATGCCTTTAGGTCTGGCGTGGGTGTGATGCGCGTGGAGTTCGATTTTTATGCAAATTGTTTTAGGAATCGCAAATCGCTTTCAAAGAACAATCGTATATCTGAAATTCCATGCAGAAGCATGGCGACGCGTTCGATGCCGACGCCGAAGGCCCATCCGCTCCAGATTTCGGGGTCGATGTGTCCTTCGCGCAGGACGTTGGGGTCGACCATGCCGGCGCCGAGGATTTCGATCCAACCGGTTTGTTTGCAGAGCCGGCAACCTTTCTGTCCGCAGAAGATGCATGCGATATCGACTTCGACGCTGGGTTCGGTGAAGGGGAAGAAGCTGGGGCGGAGGCGGATTTTGGTGTTTTTTCCGAAGAGGGACTGGGCGAAGAGTTCGAGGATTCCGCGCAGGTGGGTGAGGTTGAGTCCTTTTTCGATGTGGAGTCCCTCGATCTGATGGAACATGGGGCTGTGTGTGACGTCGTCGTCGCGTCTGTAGACGGTGCCTGGTGCGATGATTCGGATGGGGGGCTCGTAACAGAGCATGGTGCGGACCTGTACGGGGCTTGTGTGGGTGCGCAGGAGGGAGCCGTTTTCGAGCATGAGGGTGTCCTGCATGTCGCGGGCGGGGTGGTCAGCGGGGAAGTTGAGTGCCTCGAAGTTGAAGTAATCCCATTCGGACTGGGGGCCCTGGGCGATTTCAAAGCCCATTTGCAGGAAGATGTCCTCGATTTGTCGCTGAGTTTTCTGGAGGGGGTGTTCGGCGCCGAGGGTCGGGGTTCGTCCCGGGAGGGTGAGGTCGACTTTTCGCTGTTTGAGGTCGGCGGCGAGTTTGGCGTCGCGGATTTTCTGTTCGACGTCGGCGAATGTTTTTTCGAGTTTGGTTCGGACTTCGTTGACGAGGGCGCCGAGCTTTGGCCTTTCCTCCGGGGCGAGTTCTTTCATGTGCTGCATGTAGGCCTGCACGGAACCTTTGCGTCCGAGGAAACGTTTTTGTGCGTGGGTGAGGGCGTCTTCATCTTTTGCGTCTTTGAAGGACTGGACGCCTTCGGCGAGGAGTTCCTGGAGTTTGCTCCAGACGAGATCGGAGGACATGGTGTAACCTCTTTAAATCATAAGGGAATGGCGGGGAGTACCCGGTTGGATCATGGCGTCCGGAGGGGCCGTTGGGGAGGTGGGCGTATCCGGGCGGACGGGTGGATAAAAAACTTGTGGTCGGGAGGTGAAAAAAAAAGACGCCAGCGTGCTGACTGGCAGCCGGTGGCGTCTTTTGTACTCCGACAGGGGGGAGATGTTAAATCCCTGCTTCTTTGACGATGGCTTCAAATCCCTTGGGATCGAAGATGGCGATATCGGAAAGGACTTTTCGGTCGATTTCGATGCCATTCTTTTTGAGGCCGGCGACGAGGGTGCTGTAATTTTTGCCGAGTGCGCGGACGGCGGCGCTGATGCGTGCGATCCAGAGGGCACGGAAGGCGCGTTTTTTCTGACGGCGATCTCTGTAGGCGAAGACGAGGCCGTTGATGACCTGCTGTTTTGCCTGACGGAAGCGGGAACGACCGCCGCGGAATCCGCGGGCGAGTTTCAGCCATTTGTTGTGTCGCTGACGACGTTTTGTACCAGTTTTAGCTCTTGCCATGATTCTGCCTTTGATTCAGGACATCGCACGGAGGAACGTTGTTCTCTTTGGACCCGGCGCTGTCGAAATTTCACCGTCGCTCGGAGGGATCCCGTGATCCGCTTGACATCCCGGCGCCAGTGTGTGCTGCTTATGCGTAGGGCAGGCAGCGTTTGACTTCCTTGATGCACGTGGAATCGACGACGGCGGCCTTGCGGAGGCGTCGTTTCTGTTTCGTCGTTTTGTGCGTCAGGATGTGGCTGTGATAGGCGTGATGGCGCACGATTTTGCCGGAGCCTGTCACTTTGAAGCGCTTGGCAGCACTTCTTTTGGTTTTCATTTTAGGCATGATAAATCTCCCTTTTGTCTGCCAAACCGTAGAAACACGAAAACCTCCAAACGCGATATTTGGAGGTTCCGTCATAGGCCCAAGCAGATTTGAACTGCTGACCCCTACCGTGTCAAGGTAGTGCTCTCCCACTGAGCTATGAGCCTGTGGCATTGGCCCTAGCAGATTTGAACTGCTGACCCCTACCGTGTCAAGGTAGTGCTCTCCCACTGAGCTAAGAGCCAATAGCGAAGCGCGTCCGGGCGTTGCCCGTCGTTCTCACGGGCGCGGCTTTTAACAGCGGTGCATCACGGCGTCAAGTGTTTTTTAAATTTTTTTTGCCTGTGGCCGTTCTGTCCGTCCCTTTGGTCCGGACACGCCCGGCGCGCGCCGCGGTCCCCCCCAGCGAGGGGGGGAAGCGGGGGCGGTGTGGGGGGGGGGGATTGGCCCAGCCCGGCGCCGAACCCCCC
>CAMCLY010000190.1 GCA_945875805.1 uncultured Myxococcales bacterium
AGGGCACATGGCGTAGCCATGTGCCCTTTTCGCATTTCATGAGGTGGTGAGGCTTTTGGTGTTATGGAAGTGGAGTCTTTTTGTGGTTTTGGGTAGGGCTTTTATTTTTGCCTGGGCTTTTTTTGGTTTTGGATAGGGCTTTTATTTTGGGCTGGGCTTTTGGTGGGGTTGGGTGAGGCCATGGGGGGGAGGCGAGGTCATGCCCCCATGATTTTGGATCTGAAAATAAAGAACACGGCGGCCATGATACAGAGCATGGCGAGGATGGTATCGAGGGTAATTTTTTCTTTGAGCACGAAGACGGAGATGGGGATGAATACGGTGAGGGCGATGGCTTCCTGCATGATTTTGAGCTGAGGGATGGTGAGGGCTTCGTGGCCGATTCGGTTGGCCGGAACCTGGAGCAGGTACTCAAATAAGGCAATGCCCCAGCTGATGAGGGCGGCGATGAACCATGGTTTGGAGGCCAGGGACTTGAGGTGGCCGTACCAGGCAAGTGTCATAAAAACGTTGCTTAGAATGAGCATTCCTGCGGTGATGAGGATGGTTTTCATGGGATATTTTGAGTGAGAAGTGGTGAAACGTTGGATGAAGGACGCGCAGAGGGGGTAGCGGCGTATTGAGCCCAAGGGGCGAAATAGCCGCTCAGGGGGAGGCTTCCCCCCCCAAGACCCAAAATGCGTCAGTTGCAGTGGTGGAGATCTTGCCAGAGTTGATCGGGGAGGACGGGCGAGGTGACGTCGTCGCCCCTTGGACCGAGGTCGATTTTTTGTAGGATGCAGTCTTTGGCGATGAGGCCGATGCGTTCGGATCTGGGTTTGACGGTGAGAAGCAGAGCCTGACGCTGGGTGTGATACCCCGCGTTGCCTGCCGCGCCTGGATTGAGCCATAGCACCGTGCGGTGTTCGGTTTGCAGGCGGGAGCACCAGTAGGCGTGATAATGTCCAGAGATGAGGATGTCAGCAGGTTTGGCCAGCACGCGGGAACTCATGTCAAAGATGGGGTGGATGAGATCGCCCGCGTTGTGCGTGAGCGTAAATCTCATGCCGTCGTATTCGCGGTGTTCAAGGCGTGGAGTGTCGTAGAACGCCTCGCCGTCGATATTTCCGCGAACTGCAACGGTGGGTGCAATAGACTGAAGCCGGGTCAGAACGTCGGAAGTTCCGATGTCTCCTGCGTGAAAAATGACGTCGACCCCCGCAAAGACTTCGGCGAGGGCCGGGTGAAAGAAACCGTGGGTGTCGGACAGAATGCCGAATTTCATGGGCTGGAGCTCCTCAAAGACATGGGGCCGGAGTGATTTGTGACAGAAAAAAGTTCTGTCATACGTTTCCGGAACGGGGGGGAGTTTAGGGCGGAAAATGCGTCGATGCGAGAGAAATTGCAAGGCGGGGACGATGGCGGTATGTGGTGTTTTTGGGGGGATGGGCGGATAATGGCAAGGATGGGGCGATAGGCGGTGACGATATTTATCTACATTTGCATCATCGTGGGACTTGTGGTCTCGGGGATAGCGCTCTTTTTGGAGCACAAGTTCAGCGGTCGATTTTTTGGCCGGACGCTGTCGCAGTGGGTTTGCCGGACGCGGGGGCGTGACGATGAAATATCGGCCGAAAAACTCAAGCAGGTGCGAAAACGTCTGGAAGCGTTGGCCCATGACGTCCTCAAGCACAGGCTGCTGGGACTCCACTCCCTTCTGGAAGAGATGCGTCCCTATTACGACCCTGTGCGCCAGGCGCTTCCGCCAGAGGAAAGACGCAATCCTACCCCCGAACAGGACATGGCGTTCCGCGATGAGTTTTTTAGGATTTGTGGGATCAAATTGTCCGCCGAGGATCGCCTCTGGACGAAGTGGTTTCAGGCCTTTCAGGAAATCGCCCAGTACACGGGGAAATTTGTCAGCACGTTGCCCGCCGACCCGATGTTTGCCGTGGCCTCGTTGACGATGATCGAGCTGCGGCGCATCCTGGTGCGTTTTGTACGTACAGAACGTTCCTGGCAGGTCATGTCCAAACGCTTCCTCCATCTGACGACGGGCGAATTTACCAAGGTTTATCCGGAGGTTCTGAACCTGGCCGATGCCTGTCGCATGATCGTCGACCCGGAGGCTATTGTGCGTAGCGCCGTGGCGGAGGTTTCTTCGCAGGCTCAGCGTTCGGAGGCATTGGGATGCGTGCGCGTCCTTGGGTTGTGCAAGGGACGTTATCTGTGTGCAGCGCCTCAGAAAACGCTGACGATGAGCCTTGTGCGTCTGCTCGATAACGCCCTTTGTGTTGGCAAATCGGCGGCCGTCGAGGCGCTTTATCTGACCGACGATTTTACCGGGGCGACCTCTCTGTTGTTCAAGGTGTACGACGAATCGGAACGCATTCCGGCGACTTCCGAATACGGCATGGGGATGCGCGGCGTGCGTCAGAGCCTGGAGGCTTTTGAAGGTGGTGTGCAATTTCGGCCGGACAATCGCGATGCGTTCAAAAAATGCGCGGTCGTTTCGATATCGGCTTCTCCTTACCGGGACATGCGCGTGACCAAGCTGCGCCCCGTCGTGGTCGTCGCATTCGGAGCGTTCTGTTTTATGACGCTTGTCGTCTTTCTTGGATGTGTTCTCTTCATTATTGGAGGACCGCCCGTGCAGTTTGCGGGTGAGGGCACGAGTATTGTCGAATTTTCTGTGGCCGTCGGAGAGACGCTCGACATTCCGCTCTGTACTGGAGGGCGCAACGTGCGCGCCGAAATCACGGCAGTCAATTCCGCATGTTCGGCCGACAACTGCACGTTTGGACACGCTCTTGAAGCCGTTCAGCCGTGCAGTTCTGGTCTCAAAAAAAGCGGCTGCTCCGGGGTGTTTCATTGGACCCCGACGTTTGAAGACGGGCAACGGCAGGGCCGGAATTACGAGATTCTCATTGCATGTATTGCCGACGGCCCGCCGCGCAGTGAGGACGCGCGGCGCATTCGTGTTCTCGTCACGCGCCCGAATTCGGCACCGCAGATTCTCCTGGCTCAGGTCATCAACGAAACCCGTGGCGAGACCCATTACGTCAAATCTGACCAGACCATCAAGGTCGGCGTGACCGATGAACTGCATTTGCGCGTTCTGGCCGGGGATGCTGATGCCGATGTCATTTCCTACCAGCTTAAGTTGCCCGACGGAAAAATTCTCTCCTCCAGTGACGGCCAGTTTGACCTCAAATCGTCCTGGAGCATGTTCGCCACCTCCACGTTTGAACTGAGCGTGACCGATAATGTCTCGCCCCCCATCACCATGCCCATCGTCCTCGAGGCCGACGCGTTGCGTCCCATCGAACTCCAGCGCATCGAGATTCTCTCCTCCAATTCCGCCATGCGCATTGCGTGTGATGGGACCGGCGAATCACATGTCTGCCATCTTCCGGCTCGGAGTGTGAACGAAATCACCATGCGCATCGCTTTCGACCCCCTCCAGCCCAAAATTCGGCCGCTCCTCCAGATGCAGCTTGCCGACAATCGATCCGTGGGGGCACGTCTTGTGCGCGCACACGGCACGATCGGAGAGGAAACTCGCGTCGGTGATCAGTGGGAATTTTATCTCAAGCAAAACCAGCAAATTGTTGCCATCACAGAACTCACGAACATCGAGCGATCCAGTGTCCCTGGCGTCTATCATTTCACGTTTAGAATTCTGACCAACGTGGCCTCTTCGGAATCGTTTGCCATGAATCAGGTGCTCGCTGTTTCTGTCGACGAACTCTCCCACCGCATGCCCGAGGCGCGTTCATTCGTCATTTTTTCTTATCTTTCCGAATCCCAGTCCCCTCTTTCCTTTAGCTCCCGTCATATTCAGCTTACCGAGTTTGATGCCGAAGAAGACGCCCGATACGCCGCCTCAAGCATCTGGGTTTATGCCAACAATGTCAGCCGTACGATGGGCACTCCAAAAGTCAGGCGTATTGCCTGTCAGACCCCGGAGTTCAGCCAGGCGTTCGACACCACCGGCGTGCGCACCCTCAAAAACGCATGGCGTCTCGATTTCAAACTCAAACGTGGCTGTATCCCTGGCCTTGCACCATCCCTTGCTGGAAAACAGAGACTTTGCACGGCGACACTCGAATTTGGCGACGAATCCCTCTCCGAAGACATCTGGATCATGCTTGAAGACCGCGCGTGCTCCCCGCGAATCGAATCCCTTACCCTTGCTCCCGATGCCGAGGATTCCCCCGCAGGCGCGATCTCATGGCGTTTTCGCATCGTCGATACTGACGGGGATCTTTTGCCCGAACACATCGCCGTCCAGGGCAATTCCAAAATCCAGATCGACATCGTCGAATCCTCGCACGTCTTTGGAGACGTTTATCTTGGTGAACTTCGCATGGCCCATAACTGCCAGGTGCGCAGCGACGCGCGTACCGAACTCATCGCGACCGACAATGCCGGACTCTCCGTCCGAAAGCCCATCCCAATCCCGCAGAACTGTCCCCCCCTCGTGAACGTTGCCTCGGGAGAAACGCGCTTTACCGTCGAGGAGGGGGCGGTTCTTTCCATCCCTCTCCTTCATGCCCCCGATGTCACCCCAGTCCTCACCACGCGATTTGGACAAATCCAGAACGATACCTTCACATGGCGTGCCTCGTGCAGCTATGGAAAAGGCCCGCATGTCGTCGAAATTGCCTCGCTCTCCGACTCCCGTTATGGCGAACCCCTCCGACTCGAACTCTTCCTGCACTGCCAGCCTCGCTTTTCCTTCTCCCTTGACGGCGCCCCCCTGGCCTCTGACATGTCTGTGGGCATTCATCCCGGTCAAAAACGCCGACTTGCGCTCTCCACGGACTATGAACTCGACGATCTCGAGATTATCCCTCAGATGCACGGAATCCTCCCGCGCATTTCCATCTCGATTGTCGAAGAATATCCGACCTATCAGATGGAGCTCGAATGCAACGAAGCCGGCATCTCCGAAGAACTGCGCATTCAAATCCTTTCCGCCGAGGGCGCCGGCGTCACTCGCGTAGAACCCATCGTCATCCCCATCCAGTGTCTCGAGGAATAGTGGTTTTTGCGCGCGGGCGCGGGCTATCCGCCCTTCCCGGGCGGATACGCCCTGCGCGCGTCGCTATCCGCCCCATCACGGGCGGATACGCGCCGCATCCTTTTTTTGTGGTGACACTCACACAAAATGTGGACATCAGCTCTATCAAGTTCACATCCACACGCCATGAGGGTGAACTTCTGGTTCATCAAATTCCCCCCATCATGCTCGCCAATTCCATCGAGTTTTAGCGAGTTCACAAAAATTCGGCCAATTTCTTCAGATGAAATTGATTAAAATTTGCTATTTATTTATGTTATATCGAATAAAATTTTTCTCATTCTCGGTGAGTTCTAATATTTCCATGGCCTCGTCGAGTGTATTGCCTTTTCTCATGATACGCTGGGTCATATCAAGCAGGCTTTTCTCAATGCCTTTCTCAATGCCTTTCTCAATGCCTTTCTCAATGCCTTTCTCA
>CAMCLY010000191.1 GCA_945875805.1 uncultured Myxococcales bacterium
AGTTTGAAGTTTGAAGTTTGAAGTTTGAAGTTTGAAGTTTGAAGTTTGAAGTTTGTGGTTTGTGGTTTGTGGTTTGTGGTTTGTGGTTTGTGGTTTGCGTCGTAATCGACAAAGCAATTTGTATGGTGTGAATATCATAAAGAAAGAGCCGCGTATCCGCCCGAAGGGGGGATAGCGGCTCGGCGCGCCGTATGAAATAGGCGCGCGCCCGTCAGAGGATGCGTTTGGCAATGGATTCGCCGTATTCGCGGCAGCGAGCGAGTCCTTCGGGGGTGGGGACATAGCAGAGATCGAGGGGATCGAGGGTGGTTTTGCACATTGGGGCGAGGGCTTCTTTGGCGGCTTTGGTGCCGAGGGGGGCCCAGCCGTGGGAACCAAAGACGGCGCCGAGTTCGATGGGGAATTTGAGGCCCTTGAGGTAGCAAAGGACGTCGGCGACGGTGGGGTACATGCCCTGATTGAGGGTCGGGGTGCCGACGATGAGGGCGCTGGCGTCGAGGAGGGCGCGGGCGACCTCGCTGCGGGGCGTGCCGCTCAGGGGGAGGACGTCGCAGGGGAGGCCGGTGCCGGCGATGCCGTCGGCAATGGCGCGGGCCATCGTTTCGGTGGAATGCCACATGGTGTCGTAGATGAGGACGGCTTTTTTGCGCGATCGCTCGGGGTTGGACCAGGCGGCGTACTGCGAGAGAATGCGGGCGATGCCGTCTCCGCGCCAGCAGGGGCCGTGGTCGGGACAGATGGCGGCCGGATCAAGGCCGAGTGCGGGATAACCGGCGCAACACTTGGCGATGATCGGGGCATAAATGGTGAGGATGTTGGCAAAATAACGGGCGCTTTCGTCCTCGATGATGTCGGCGGGGACTTCGTCGGCCCAGCGTGCCTGTCCGGCCAGGTGCATGCCAAAGGCGTCGTTGGTGAAGAGAATGCGGTCGGCTTCGTCGTACGTCCACATGCTGTCGGGCCAGTGCATCATGCGCGTTTCGACGACGCGGAACGTGCGCCCCAAAAGCGTGAGCGTTCCCTTGGCGGGCAGTGCGCGGACGGCGTCCCCAAAGTGCGCAGCGAGGGCCTTGACGCCCATCGGCGAGGCATAGACAGGCGCGTCGGGGGCAATGGCAGCCAGAACGCGGGGCAGGCCTCCAGAATGGTCCATCTCGGCGTGATTGCTGATGATCGCGCGGACCTGATCCGGCGGGCAGACTGTGGCAATGCGCGCCAGAAGTTCGTCCTCAAACCCTTTTTTGACGGTGTCAATGAGAATATATCCGTCGTCCCCCTTGACGAGATAGGCATTGTAGGTCGATCCGCGTCGCGTTTCGTACCCGTGAAACTGCCGCAGCGCCCAGTCAATGGCGCCAACCCAGTAAACCGAAGGCGAGATTTGTATGGCCTGAAATGATCCGTTCATCGAATGTCCTTGTCAGCGTGGCGCATTGGTCGTGACCTCCGCGCATCGGGTTTTCAAAGTGCGGTGTGGCCGCGCGGTGCGCCAGTGTATCACGTTGGGTCCGACATGGCGCTTTTGTTTTTGGATATCCCCGGATTGTTTCGGGAATGGTACGGAAATCCGTGGCATAATATGCTAAGAGCAATTTCGTTTTCTGACGTTTTGCCGGAAAACCTCCAAAGGATCGAGTGTTTTTTTGGGGGGGGAAGTGTCCCCCCAGCGCGTCTATGTGCTCAGGCCTTCGGCCTTGCGCGCATACGCCGCGCCCCCCTCGTCGGAGCCCTTTACGGAGGTTTTGAGCCAAAACGCCATGGCGGAATTGGATTTATGTGGAGGGGAATAAGGATGCACAGAAAGTTTTGGTTTTTTGGACTTGTGTCGGTGTTGCTGGCGTCATGCAGTGACGACAGCACGTTCGGGTCGTCGGGCGTCATTGTGGAGAATCCGGTGTGTGGCAACGGCGTGGTCGAACAAGGCGAGTCGTGTGATGACGGAAACGCCGAATCGGGCGACGGATGCCGCGCGGACTGCGCGGCGGTCGAGCCGGGATATCGATGTCCGACGCCTGGGCAGGCGTGCGTGGTGATCACCCCGGACGACGAGGTCGTGTGCGGGGACGGCGCGTTGGGCGATGGCGAGGTGTGTGACGACGGAAATACCGAGTCGGGCGACGGTTGTACCGCCGACTGTTCCGCCGTCGAACCGGGATTTTTGTGTCCGGATGTCGGTCAGCCCTGTATCGAGGAACACGTGCCCGTGTGCGGGGACGGCGTGCTTGAAGACGGCGAGGTGTGTGATGATGGCAACATCGAGTCGGGCGATGGCTGTACCGCCGACTGTACCGCCATTGAACCGGGGTACGATTGTCCGATGCCTGGTGCGCTGTGTGCCCTTCTGACATGCGGGGATGGCATTCTCAATGACGGTGAGGATTGCGACGACGGGATCGACAATGTGGCGTATGGATCGAGTTTTCAGTGCGGTACGGACTGTCGGCCCGCCCACTATTGCGGCGACGGAATTTGGGATGCCATCGACAAGGCCAATGGTGAGGAATGTGACCGTGGCGTAGACAACGTGCCGGCGAACGCCGACGTGTACGAGGCGTGTACGGTATCGTGTAAACGCATCAACTATTGTGGCGACGGCAAGATCTCCCATGACGAGAAATGCGACGATGGCAACACCGTGTCTGGCGATGGGTGTTCCGCCGACTGTTCGACGCTCGAAGCCGGGTTTTCGTGTTCGGTGACGAACGGTCTGACAACGTGTGCCCCCATCGATTGCGGTGACGGCGTGGTCGAACCCGAAAAGGGCGAAGGCTGTGACGACGGCAACCGCGTGTCGGGGGACGGGTGCTCGGCGTCGTGTCAGGAAGAAAAGGGCTGGAAATGCACAGTCGGCGAGGATGGCAAATCGACGTGCGAAAACACCTGCGGGAACGGCATCATCGAGGCCGAACGCGGTGAAGTGTGCGACGATGGCAACCGCGAAGATGGCGATGGTTGCGCCTCCAATTGTCAGGTCGAAACGGGGTATTATTGCACGACCGAGGACGTCGATGGCGGAACCCGGACGTCGTTATGCGTCGCGCGCGCGTGCGGCGACGGCATCGTCGCCGGTGACGAGGAGTGTGACGACGGTGTCGATGCGGGAACCAAACGCCCCGTGTCTGGCGACGGATGTTCCGATCGTTGCAGACGCGAACCGGGGTACCATTGTCCTGCCACCGGTGGGGCCTGTGCGCTCGATGTGTGCGGTGACGGCGTCGTGACCGGTGACGAACGGTGTGACGAGGGCGTCGGCGACGATGGCGGTAACCACAAAACGCCCGGCTGCCTCAATTGCCAGATCCAGAAAGGCTGGGAGTGTCTCACGCCCGGCGCAGCCTGCACGCAGACCGCCGTCTGTGGGGACGGCAAACTCCAGGGTTCCGAGGAATGCGACGAGGGCCCCGACCACACCACCGCCGGTTGCGTCGAATGTCAGATCCAGAACGGGTGGCGCTGTCCGGACGGTGCCGGTTCCCCCTGTATCCAAGGATCATGCGGCGACGGCATCCTCGACAAAGGCGAGGCCTGTGACGACGGAAACTCCGTCGCCGGAGACGGCTGCAGCCCGATTTGCGAGGTCGAGCCCATTTTTGAATGCACCGGCGTTACATGCCGCCCCACCTGCGGCGACGGCCTGACCCTCAAGGAGGCCGGCGAGGAATGTGACGACGGCAACCTCATTGCCGGCGACGGCTGCAGCCCTTCGTGCAAAATCGAAAAAGGGTTTACCTGCGTTTCTCCCGATATTCCGAGAAACCCAGACGGTACCCCAAATTGGCCGGATAAAATCACGTTGCCCATCACGTACCGCGATTTTCTTCGATACAACGGCAATTATTCGCCCGCCGCGCCCGACGGGTATGTCAGTCAGGCCATCTATGACAGCCTCCCCGATTCGTGCAAAGGCACCAATAACGGGTATCGCAAGCAGTATCCACTCGAAGTTGGACACCCGAGCCCAGACTTTTATTCGTACTGCCCTGCCTCGCGTTGCGAGGGCGCAGTCCTGTTTGAACTCAACGATGCGGGCAAACCCGTCCTCGCGCCGGGAGACCAGATCCACAAATACACCGGTTCCGGTGCCGTCGAAGAGATTACCTGCCGGTATCTCTATACATGTCCCGAAGTCTTTGAATGGTGGTACACCGACGTTCCCCACATCAACCGTCGCATCGATTCGACCCTAACCCTGTCTGGATCCAAGGGTACGTATTCCTATTCCAGCGGTTCGTTCCTCCCCATCAATGGCAAGGGCTACACGACGTCCGGAAACAATGGCGAGTTCACCTCGGAGTTCCACACGTACTTCAAGTACAATGGTGGCGAGGTCCTTACGTTCAATGGCGATGATGACGTGTGGGTTTTCTTTAACGGCCGCCTTGGCGTCGACGTCGGTGGGATTCATCCCGCGTGGGAACGCAAGATCAACCTCGACGAGGCCGCCGAAAAACTCCACATGTTCAAAGGCGGTATCTACTCCCTCGACATGTTCCACGCAGAGCGTTGCCTCGGTGGTTCGAGTTTCCGCCTTACACTCGCCGGATTCCTTCAGATGGGGCAGAGCACATGCACGTCCATATGCGGTGACGGTATCGTCGCCGGTGCCGAACAGTGCGATATCGAGGGCCACGTCGATGATGACGTCGCCCATCAGGCCGGGTGCTCCAACTGCATGCTCAAACCCTATTGCGGCAACGGCAAAATTGAAACCGGTGAACAGTGCGACAGCAACGAGGAATGGTGCCAGAATTGCCGCCTCAATCCCGATACATGCGGGAACGGCATCGTCGATGAACATGAGCAGTGCGACTGCACTGGTTCCGCCGAATCCCTTTCCTGTATCAATGCGTCTGGTTCACCCGTCGGTTGTACCCCCGAAACCTGCCGCATCATCGGATGCGGCAATGGCATCGTCGAAACCGGCGAGGAATGCGACGACGGCAATGGCGTCAACGATGACGGGTGCTCCAACAGCTGTAAACAGCCCATTTGCGGTGACGGCATCGTCCAGGCCTGGCTCGGCGAAGTGTGCGACGATGGCATCAATGACGGCACCTATGGACATTGTGGACTCGGATGCAGTTATCAGGCGCCGCGTTGCGGCGACGGCGTCCTCGACAAGACCCATGGTGAGGCCTGCGATGACGGCATCAATGACGGGTCTTATGGCACGTGTAACCCCGATTGCACATTGCCCGCCCGTTGCGGAGACGGCATCGTTCAGGAGGGCCTCGAACAGTGCGACTTGGGCGACGCCAACGGCGGAACCTCGATGTGTTCGAGCAATTGCTCCTTTGTCGTGAACTGAGTTTTTTGTTTTTGTTTTGTGGGGGGACAAGTCCCCCCACGCCCCCCGAAAAGCGAAAGGGCCACGCGGCAACGCCGCGCGGCCCTTTCGCTTTTCATGAGGTGG
>CAMCLY010000192.1 GCA_945875805.1 uncultured Myxococcales bacterium
TGTTTTTTATGAAGCATGCTCCCCTCTCCCCATGGGAGAGGGGCCGGGGGTGAGGCCGGGGGCTTTGCGCGGTGATCAGTGCGTCTCCTCTTGCTTAAAGAGCAAAATGACCTCGTCGGTGCGCGCCATGCCGAGTTCGTCGCGCACTTTGCGTTCGATGGCGCGCGGATCGGATCTCAGGGCTTCGATGCGCGTGCGCAACAGGCGGTTGGCTTCGGCGCGTTCGGCATTTCCGGCTTCGATTTCGGCGATTTCGGCGGTCAGCTTGAGGTAGGTGTCCGACGACGCTTGGATGTAAATCTGGTACGACAGATAGGACACAAAAACGATAAATGCGATTCCAAGCACGAGCTTGACGACGGTTTCCATAGGCCCCCACGAATCAAAAAAAAACACGCGCGCCATTCTGGGGGACACTTTGTGGAAGGGCAAATTTTCGCGTTGCGCGCACGTCCGGTTTCGTAGAGAGTGCGCGCGCGGCGTTTCCCTGTTTTTATGACGACGGCCGCGCCCACATACCATATGCGGAGGAGATATGCTGGCTCTTGAAGGCATACGCGTCATCGATTTCAGTCGCATTCTGGCCGGTCCTTTTTGCACCATGCTTTTGGCGGACGCCGGCGCAGAGGTCATCAAAATTGAACGTCCGCAAAAAGGGGACGACTCCCGGGCCTACGGCCCGTTCATTCACGATGAAAGCCTCTATTTTATGAGCGTCAACCGGGGCAAAAAGAGCATCGAACTCAACCTCAAGAATCCTCGCGCGCTCGATTTTCTCCTCCACCTCATCGACACGGCGGACGTGCTCGTCGAGAACTTCAAACCCGGCGTCATGGATCACCTTGGGTTGTCGTATGAAACGCTCAGTCGGCGCTGCCCGCGTCTTATCTATGCCTCGTGTTCGGGGTACGGGCAGACGGGCACATACTCCCACAAACCCGCCTATGATCTCATCATTCAGGGACTCACGGGCATGATGAGCATCACCGGCCCGGATCCGCAACACCCGAGCAAGGTCGGCATGAGCATCGCCGACGTCGACACGGGCGTGTTTGCCGCTCTGGGGGTGATGATGGCGCTCTATCAACGCGAAAAAACGGGGCGTGGACAACACGTCGACATTGCGATGTTTGACGTTCTCATGGCGATTCTCGAAAACGCCGCGACGCGCTGTCTTTATACGGGTCAGTCCCCGCAGGCCATTGGCAACCGCCACGCGACGATATGCCCGTTTGCCTCGATTCGGGCGTCCGACGGATTTTTTAACATTGCCGCCGGCAATGACACGCTTTTTGTCCGTCTCGTCGAGGCGCTGCAAATCCCCGAGGCCGCCACGGATCCGCGATTTCTCACCAACGATTCGCGGCTTCAGCACTGGGACGAACTGGAAAAAGTCCTCAACGAGGCGGCCTCGCACAAGACCATCGCTGAGTGGTGTGATATTCTGGACCGTGCCGGGATTCCTGCGGGCCCCCTCAACGACATGAACGCCGCCCTTCGTCACCCTCAGGTTCGGGAGCGCGGCATTGTCACGACGATTCCGCATCCTGTGGCCGGCGATGTGAAGTGCATTGCGTCCGCCGTGCGGCTGAGCGATTCGCCGCGCACATCATACGAACACGCGCCCCTTCTGGGCGCGGACTCGGCGGCCTATATCGCCGAGATTCTGCATATTTCTCTCGAAGACGCCCAACACCTCGTCGAGACGGGGGCGTTTTTGTAATTTTTGAACACACGGACGCCAGAGCGCATCCCCTTGCGTGATGTGCAAAAAAAGAAAGCGGCGCGTATCTGCCTTTGGCAGATAGCGCCGCGCGCGGGGCGTATCGGGCAGGCGCCCGATAGCCCGCGCCCATCCAAAGCGTTTACATGTCGGGATATTTGGCGGCGTCGACGGCGCTTCGCAGTTCGGAGGGGAGTTTGAACCAGCGTTGCGGGTCGTATTTGAGGGTATTTTTGAGCCAGGAGAGGCCTTCGTCGCGGCAGTCGAGGTGGTGGATGAGGATGAGTCCGAGGTTGTGCATGCAGATGACGGCGGCGGGATCGAGCGAGAGGGCGTGACGGTAGGCGGCGGCGGCGTCTTGGAATTGGCCCATTTTTTCGAGGAGGACGCCTTTGTTGGACCAGGCTTCTGGGAATTTGGGGTTGGCCTGGATGGCGTTGTCGAAGCATTCGAGGGCGCGGGGGAAATCCTGTTCGATCATGGCGGCGGTGCCGCAATTGACGAGGCCGCGGGCTTCTTCGCCGAGGGCCAGGAAGGCCTGACCGCGTCCCAGCCAAACGCGCGCGATATTTTTGTGTTCTTTCATGACGGCTTCAAAAGCGTCGAGGGCGTCTTTGGGTTTGTCGACGGCGAGGTAGGCGAATCCCAGGAGGATTTTGACGTCGGTGTCGTCGGATTTTTGTCGCAAGGCGGCTTTGTAGGCGTCGACGGCCTGCGGGAAGCGTTTGAGGGCGGCCAGGATGTTGGCTTTTTCGCGCAGGGAATCAAAATCGGTGGTCTTCTGGTCGAGGGCGTTTTGGATGAACTGCAAGGCGTCTTCGAGTTTTTGCGCGTTTCTCGCGATGATAGCGCGTTCTCGCCATAACTCCGGGTCGGTGGGGGAGACGGCGAGGGCTTCCTGAATGCAGCCGTCGGCCTTGTCAAATCGTTCGAGGGAAGCCATGAGTTGTGCGGCTTTGATCCATGTCCGGATGTGTTTGGGATCGAGGTTGAGGATGGTGCGATAGAGGGCGAGGGCGTCTGTGGGTTTGCCGCGATCGATGAGGATTCTGGCTTTGTTATTGAGGGCGAGGATGTGGTGTGGATCGCGGCTTAGGATGTCGTCGAGGACGGCGAGGCTTTCGTCGAGTTTCTGGAGTTTGTAGAGCGCGACGGCGTATTCGATGAGGTGATGGGTGTTGTTGGGTTCGAGATCGATGCATTCCCTGAAGGCCTGGAGGGCCTCGTCGGGATGGTTGGCGTCGAGAAGGGACCAGGCCTTTTGTTTCATGCGGGCGATGCGTGCGTTGTCTGCCATATCGGTTGGGCTCCTTGATTCGTAAGATCAAACTTTTTTGATGTCGATCCGGGTCGGCGGGATCCACTCTCCGGGCTCCCATCGGTCGAAATCCTCGTCATAGTAATAATCGTAACGCGTTTCGGACGTGATGTCGGACTTGTCGTCGTCGAGGTGATCGTCCATGAGCTGGTAGAGTTCCTCGTGGCGGGCGCGTTCCTCTGGGGTGAGTTTTTCTTTATTTTCGAGGCGTTTGTTGAGGGCGACGAGTTCCTCGACGCGCGCGGCGAGTTCGTTGGCGTTGTCTTTAAACTCCTGATCGCCGGCCTCTTCGGCGTTCTGGGACATGTCTCCGGCGTAGGTGAGGTTGAGCTGCTGGAGCAGGTAGATGGGGTGGTAGGTGAAGAAGAAGTGTTTTTTGGGGAACCCCAGGGCGGCGGAGACTTCTTTGGTCATCCACTGGAAGGGCAGCCACAAGAGGAGCCATTTTCCGAACGCGGCTTCGGATTCCCACTGCCAGCCGACGGACTGCAGGGCGGTCTTTGTCCAGTTCATCATGGGGGACCATTCGCTGCGGTGGTAGCAAATCATCTTGCGGAAATCGTTTTTGCGCTGAATGAGGGGGTCGTGATTGCCCATGGAGTAGAAGTTCTGAATTTCGGACGTTTTGAGCAACGACGGGGTGCGCTGCGTGCTGTTGAGGACGAAATCCTTGATGGGTTTGAGCAGTTTTTTGACGCGCACGAGGGAGTAATCGGAGACGTCGCCCTCGACGATGCTCCAGGCTTCTTGCTGTGCGCTTCCGCGCGCGAAGATATTGTCGGGGCTGAAGACCTCGACGTGGAGCTGACGCGTGAGCCGGTCGGGTTTGTCGCCAAAGCGCCCGATGGTCCCGATCTGGACACCGGCCTCGCACGGGATATTGGTGAGGATGATGTCGCCTCTAAAAAACGCGTCGAGGATTTTCTGTGGATCCTTGGTGCGGGCCGTGCCGTCGACGACCTGTGGCATGCCGCGTTCGTAGTGTTGGGCGGCGAGGTCCATGTTGTAGGCCACCTGATCCGGGGTCTCGAGGTCCGGGCCGAACAAATCGCTCACCCACGGCACCGGCGCCCAGTCCTGTTCCTTGACCATGGGTTCCAGGTGCATGAAGAGCGAATACCAGTAGATGGTGACTGGCTTTTGTGCCCCCTCGACGTCTTCCTCGCGTTCATGGCGCACGAGGACAAAACTCGGGTCGCCCAAATCGACGGTCTTGACGTTGCGCACGGCGACGATGGTCCCTTCCATCATGTTGAGGACGGGCGTGCCTTTTTCGGCCGTCAGATGGATGCCGGAGTGCCACGACTGATTGCTCCCGACGGGGTACCATCCGCCCGGGGCGAGTTCGGCGTTGCGGTAATAATTCTCGAGGAGCTCGTTCAGGAGCTTTCCGCCCACCTCGGCGAGGTTTCTCCGCTTGTCTGGGTCTCCGATGAGCATGGGCAGGCTGTTGCGTTTTCCCTTGATGCCCGAAAGCACGCGCAGCCAGTCAAACGCCGGGCCCGGATCCCATTTGTTGGCCGAGCAGTGGTAATGCCCCAGAAATCCCACAAAATTTTGTGAATCGCGCAACAGTCGGTTGATGACCTCGCCGTTTTCGGAAATCGGCGGGAAACAACTCTCGGCCACTTTGGCCATCGGCACCCACGGCTCCTCCCCCATGACCTGGACTGGCGACGTCAGCGCCTTTATGAGCGCGATGAGGGTGTCGTACTGCGGATCGGTATACCCGAGCATCGTCTTGACGGACCCGTTGACCTTTCCCTGATAAATCTCGCGCATGCCCGCCGCCGGATCGGTGTCGCGCAACTCGGGGTACACGGGATTGTTCATGTCGATGGCAATGCTGTGGTTGTTGTTGTCCCCGGTCGCCCAGGCCACGTGATAACAGTCGAGAAACTGATACAGCGCGCCGTCGTAATTGACGACGAAATGCGTCGAAAGCCCGCGCATCGCAAGCACGTTGTACGTATCCAGCGCGTTGGTCGTCACGTCGTGGTGGAGCGCAATCTGCCAGATATGCTGCCCCAGCGCGTCGAGCTCATCCCGCGTGATCGCAAAAAGCTGTTCGTAGACGCGCGAAAACGCCACCGGACCGCCAAACCTCATGCTGTAATTCTGCAACGTCGGCCTCAAAAGGGCCATCTGCATGAGCCTGTCCGGCGAGAGCGTGTTCTCCGGGTGATAAAAACTGGGCGCCGAGCCATCGTCAAACCGCAACACCGGAGCGTTGATTTGGATGGGAACTTTGCGTCCGGCAAAGAGAATGTATTTGTCCATGTCGAACTCCTCTTTTGTGTGCGTGGGGGGAAGTCTCCCCCTACGTCGCTATTGGCTTTGCCAATACGCGCCTACCCCC
>CAMCLY010000193.1 GCA_945875805.1 uncultured Myxococcales bacterium
CATGCTCCCCTCTCCCCATGGGAGAGGGGACGGGGGTGAGGTCGGGGTTTGGGTGGAGTTTTTGTGAAGCATGCCCCCCTGCCCCCCACACAAAAAAAACAAAAACCGGGACAACTGCTTTATAATGCCCGACACATTTTTTCGTGCGCACACGAGAGGGGAGTTTTATGGCAGATTTTACGGTGCAACTGACACAATCGGTCATTTACAGCATTGGCGACACGCACAGCCGTGGACGGGAAATCTTAGATTTCTGTCAGAAATTGGAAACCCGGGCGGCTGAACAGGGAGAACATGCGGCATTTGTACAACTCGGGGATTTGTGCGACGGTTTTGCGTTACCAGAAGATTCTTCAATAGATTCACTTAAATATAAAATTCGATGCTTATTATCATCGTTGGATAAAAAGAACGCCATTCACCAGGATGTCCCGTTAATACACTGGAAAAAATATGAAGACCGCCGAGACGGAGAAGTCGTCGGACAAGGCACTCTCGCCGACATTCTGGATCACGGCGAGTGGAACGAAATCGTCGCCTTGTACGAAGCGCTGAACTCGTGTGAAACGCTTGGCGGATATTCTCAGAAACAAAAGTCAGACCCAGATCATTTTTACGTTCTCTCAGGCAACCACGATGCCGATTTGTTGCGAGGCCGTTGCCGGTATGGACGACAACAGAAGCACTTGCTTCTTGGCCTGCTGGGATTTCGCCCGGACGAGGTGCGGGAACACATGCTCCATGGCACCCCGGACGTCATGCTCAGGCATCCATGGCTTGCATGGATGAACACGCGCCCGCACATTGCCTTGAGCCAGGACACCGCCTACATGCACGGTGGCCCCACAAGGGATATTGGTGTGCGCCTCCAACGCGAAGGATTCCAAGGATTCCAAACGTGGATCGAAGACATCGACCAGGCGCGAACCCGTGGATGGGATGATCCCGCCTTTGAAGAGCACGCGAGTTTTCTGTCCCCGGATGGCGCCGCCAACGACTGGATCCGCGACGACGGAGAGTCCTTGCGCGATTTTTGCCGTGCATCCCAGCTTTCCTATATCGCCGTCGGTCACTCGCCGTTTCTCGACTTCCCCAAAGACATGATGCTCGACCTCAGCCATCCGCCCTATCGCGCGCTGTTCAACACTCCGGCACAGCTGCCGCCCGACGGAAAACTCATCAAACACGACACAGACCTCAAGCGAAGTGGTGAACTCTGGGCTTGCCGTCACGAGGTAGGCACACCGGTATGGACGGGAATTTGCGGGGCAGACATGACGGAATCTCCGTTGCGGATGGGCGGGAACACGCCGTGAATACCCAGGGATTCCCCCAATGGCTCTGGGCCGTAGCGTTCTGGACATGGGCTGTTCTGTCCCCCATGACGGCCCACTCGCAGGCCAACGCATCCAACGGGATACCCAACGTCTCCGAATGGCAGTTTCAAATGTCCAAAACCCTCGCCATGACGTTGGCCGAGTCGAGTGACTGGACGCTGGCCCTGCCCTATTTTCGGGCGTTGAGCGCCAAAACTCAGGACTGGAATTTTTTGATGGCGCACGCAAAAATCGAGTTGCAACAGGGCAATCTCGAAGAAGCGACCACCACGGTACAGCGCGCGCTTGCGCTAAGCCCCCAGAACCCGAGAATCCTCGTGCTGGCAGGACAGGTGGCGTATGACGCCGGACAATTGGAACAGGCCTCTATGTATCTGCAAAAAGCCATGACACTGCAGCCGCGCAACGTACAGGCCATGGCTTCGCTGGCGCGTCTGCGCTTTGCGCAGAGAGACTGGGCGGACGCCGTCGTGTGGTATGAACGCCTGATGCGACAGGCGGAACCCACAAGCGAACTGCTCGTCAAAACCGCCATGGCTTATGAAAACCTGGGCGATCTGTCCAACGCAGAACGCTATTTTAAACAAAATCTGGAAACTCACCCGAACCGCGTTCTGGCCCTCTTACCTCTGGAGCGCTTTTACATCCGGCAGAACGACACCGCCCGCGCGGCACAGCTGGCCAAAGAGAGGGAGAAACTGCAAAAAAAAGACGACGACCGCGCGTTGCGCGACCTGTTGCCATCGTCCAAATAAGCCGCGCGGTGCCTGGAGGTGCGAACTCGAGGGGGTAGCGGCGTATGCGCGCAGGGCCAAAGGCCCGAGCCCATAGCCGCTCAGGGGGAGTCTTCCCCCTCCCCCAAAAAAGGGATCGATTATCCCTGACGCGCCATGTCCAGAATGAGACGACACAAGTCCGGGAATGTATAACCGGCATGGGCGGCGATTTTGGGGACCAGACTGTGCGAGGTCATGCCCGGAACGGTGTTAACTTCCAAAAAGTAGGGATTGAGGGCGGCATCGGCCAGAAAATCAATGCGGACGACACCGCGCGTGCATCCCAGGGCGCACGCGACGTCTTCGGCCTGTCGGCAGACCAGCGCGTCAAAATCGCCACCAAGTCCGGACGGCGTAAGGTATTCCGTATCGTTGCGAAGGTATTTGGCGTCATAATCATAGAATTTGGTTTTGGGGATGATTTGGCACACGCCAAGCGCCTTCCCGTTGAGCATGGCCACGGTCAGTTCGTACCCATGGACGTATTGTTCAAACAGCACGCTGTCGTCATCGGAGAGGCAGGCCGCGCGCACGGCTTCGTCGCGCTGTTCGGGGGATTCGACGAGGGAAACCCCCACGCTCGAACCATTTCGCGCCGGTTTGACCATCATGGGAAACGACAGAAAATCGCTATCCTCCCAGCGATCCGGCGCATGTTGGGCCAGGCGAGTACGCGCTTCGGGCACCGAAATACAAAGGTATTCCGGCACAAGGACGTCGGTTTGCGCGCCCACGAGGATCTTCGACAAATGCTTGTCCATGCAGATTGAGGCCGAACGGGCGTCCACCCCCGTGTACGGAATGCCCGCCAAATCGAGCATGGCCTGCACCGTGCCGTCTTCGCCGCTGCCGCCATGAAGGGCAATGAATACCCGTTCAAAACCCGCATTGAGGAAATCGCGCATTTTCCGGGGATGCCAGTCGTACGTCTCGACCTCCACCCCGCTTTCGCGCAGCGCTTTGGCGATATTCTCGCCGGACTGCAAACTGATTTCCCGTTCCTCGCTCTCCCCCCCCATCAATACCGCCGTGCGCGGACTCGACTGCGATTCCATCTTCCAACTTCCTGAGTTACATGATCCACAAATCGCGGAATCCCCATGTATGATTCCGCCAACATCCCGATCTACCCCCGAACGCCTGTCATGCGCAAAAAACACGTCTCTTCCGATCCTCGGGGTGTTCTGCAGATTGACAATTCAGGCCATTTGCGAAATGATGTTTTCATCACATCATGAGCGGGGAGGACATCGGAGTATCCATGATTTGCGCAAATTGTAAAAAACAGAACGCAGATTCTTTTAAATTTTGTCAGTTTTGCGGAAGCCGGTTAAATCCTGCAGATCTGGATTCGGATGTAGAAGCGCTCCCGAACTCGACGGTCACCGATCCGGCCTCGCTGGACGACTGGCTGATGGATGACGGCAACGGCGAAATCGATCTGCATACCCTGGACAACACAAAGCGCGAGGACGAGCTCCCGTTACTCGATACATCCAATGCCACGCTCATTCCTGTGGAATCGCCCGAGTCCTCCGATCTGCAAAAACTGATTCAACTCGATGAACGCCGCGCGGCCCCCAACCACCCAAGACTCTGCCGACAATGCGGACAGGAAATCGCCGCCGGCCACCGTTTTTGTGGAAAATGCGGAACCAAATACAACAGCGGCTACGATTTTAACCCCATTTCAAAAGACGAAGGAACGCCGTCCGTGGAATTTTCGGGTTCAAAACGCACGGTTGAACGCATAAACTTCGTCCCTACCCATACTTCAGCGACCGCCCAGGATGCCGCCCGCTTCTACCTCCACCACATCAACGACGACGGCACCACCGGCGACGAAATCCCCCTTTGTGAAGGCGAGAATTTCATCGGACGCATCAGTTCTCCGCATCTCAATCAGGATCGTTTTGTCAGCCCAAAACACGCCAAAATTACATGCCATGACGACACCGTCACGCTCGAAGATTTTGGCAGTCTCAATGGCGTTTTTTTGCGCATTTCCGGGAGTTCCACGCACATTTTTAACGGCGACATTTTCCGAATTGGCGAGGAACTGATCAGTTTTAACTACGGCCCGTCCACCCAGGCCATACTTTCCAATCGAGCCAACGACGCCACCACCCTGCTGGGCGGCGAAGAGAAACCTGGCTGGGGCTATCTGCGCCTCATTTTGGGCGCCTATTCCGAGGGCAGTGTCTTCCATCTCTGCTCCCCGCGCATCGTCCTTGGCCGTACCCACGGCGACATTCGTTTCTCCCGCGATGCCTTTGTCTCCGGCACACACGCCGCGATCGAGGATAACGGCGACTCCGCCACCCTAACCGATCTCGACTCTTCCAACGGCACCTTTCTCCGCATCACCTCTCCCGTCACAGTCAATGACACCCTGTTTTTCCTCATCGGAAATCAACTCATGCGTTTGATGCCACGCGAGGAATACGACAATACATGATCATGGCTTCCCTTTTTCTTCCCCCATGCTTCACTCCTCATCACCATCCCCCCAACCTTCGATGATGAAGACTGGAAATACGGTAAAGACCTTGATCTTCTATACATCACTGTCTGATTCTATCTTTTAGGCAATCAAGGCTCTGGAGGACGAAGAAGCCATTCTCATGAAGATGTTGTTTCGAGATGCGTGAGATGAAGGATAGCGGGGGGAGGATAGGAGATTCCGGAGCATTGGAAATTCATTCGTTTCCGATTTATTGCAAAAATAACAACTGGTCATCAAGATATACAAAATGCCAATCCTGATGGTCCATATCCATTTTACATGCGTTCTTCTATAATAGAAAAATGCAACGGCTATACTTTTGATGGGAAAGGCATTCTCATGGCCGACGATGGTGCGGGGGCAGGCCGAGTATTTCATTTGGTGGACGGGAAATATGCACTCCATCAGCGTGTTTACAGATTTTATGACTTCAAATATATGAATTCTTTTCTTTTGAAATTTTAGAACATCTCTTTTCAACGGTTATGGATTGGATAAGGACTGAGAAGTCGACGATAACACAAAAGGCCCAGGCAAAAACAAAAAGTCCTCACCAAACCCACAGAAAGGCTTCACCTCCACAACGCCCCAGGCCAAACACAAAAAACTTCACCAAAACCCACAGAAAGGCTTCACTTTCACAACGCCCCAGGCCAAACACAAAAAACTTCACCAAAACCCACAGAAAGGCTTCACTTTCACAACGCCCCAGGCCAAACACAAAAAACTTCACCAAAACCCACAGAAAGGCTTC
>CAMCLY010000194.1 GCA_945875805.1 uncultured Myxococcales bacterium
CACAAAAAAACCGTAAAGAATGATCTTCTTCCAGGAGCCACCGCGGAGTTTGAGAAACATGATGAGGCACAGGCTTGAAGCATACAGAAGCACTGCGCTCCACATTCCGAGGATACCAGTATCCAGGACGATACCCAGCACATAGGAGATGGGGATAAGACACAGGAAGTGCAGGCTTCCTTCGACGCACATGACGAACTTGGTGCATCCTGCGCCAAAGAGCGACTGGGTAAAGATGATGGCGCACGCAATGATGATCACGCCCGGGGCCAGAAGTTTGAGCACACTTGCCGTGACGGCGATGACCTCATCCACGCTGGAGAGGAGACCGGCGATGCGTTCCGGACAACAGAAGGTGACGACGGCCAGAATGCCGAACAGGATGATGGCGATTTTGGCCGACTCATAGGCATACGTTTCGGCAAGTTTGGGATTTTTTTGCCCGAGGGCTTGGGAGACGAGGGAAGCCGTAGCGGTTCCGAAGGCCATGGCCCCCATGAATGTGACGGAGAGGATGGAGACGAGGAGATTTGAACTCGAACTGTAGACGGGAGGTAAGGCCTGGAGTACGGCGGCCGAAAGATCGGTCGTCCAGAGGGAATTGGTTCCAAAGCTGGCGTCGAGGGTGGCGTTTTGTACGGACATCCAGGCGGGAATGGCGTCTCCGGCAAACGCCTGCACCGAAGTCACGAGTTGGGAGACGCTCTGTTCGTCGAGAAGCGCGACAATTTTAAAGAAGATGAGAAAACCGCTCATGACGAAGATATTGGCGACACCGGAAGGCACGGAGACGCGAATGATGTTCCACATGGTGCGCCAGTCGAGGCTGCTCGGGCGATACTGGCGGTACTGGCGCCGGATGGATGGGGCCAGCGACCAACCGATCATGATGACAAGACCGATGTAGGTCGAGATAAGGGAGGCCAGACCGGCGCCGGCCACGTTGAAGCTCGGGAACGGCCCCCACCCAAAGATAAGCACGTAGTTGAGCACGATGTTGGCGATATTCATCACGATGGCGGCGACCATGTGGACGTATGTCCGGTTTGTTCCGTCAAAAAACGCCTTGATGGCGGCGGTCGTCACCATACTCAGAACGCCAAGCAATCGAAAACGCGCGTATGGGACGCCAAAAGAAATGACGGCATCGTTGTCGATGAACAGCCTGAAGATACTTGGCACAAAGAGGTAGGCCAGGGTGCCGACGACGAGGGATGAGAGAATGGCGATGGTGACGGCATTGGTCAAGGCGGCACCCGCCAGGCGGAACTCGCCGCCCCCCTGGCGGCGGGCAACAATGGCCAGCGTTCCGATGCTGATCGAACTCAAAAATCCACCAAAAAGCCACAAAAGCGGCGTCGAAAATCCAAGTGCCGACTGTCCGGCAACGGCATAGCTGGGGTCGAGCCACCCCACCATGACGGTGTCGAGGATATTGATGGCGGTTTGCGTGAGCATGGCGATGACGATGGGCATCGCCATGCGTAGAATGACTGGCCAGTATTGAGGTTTTACGAACATGAACAACCCTGTGTGAGGAGAAGATCAAGACTTGAATATGAATATGCCGTGACGCGGGAATGGCGAAACTGTACTCAGAACATCGCAAAGGCGAGGCAAATTTCTCCAAACGCACCGCGACCGGGAGGGGCAAAAGTGGCTCTGCCTGGGCGGATAAAAAAAAGGCCCGAAAAGCGCGAAACATGGCTTTTCAGGCCGAAAGAAAGGATATGTCCGGGATTAAACTTTGGCGCGTTCGACGAATTCGCCGGTGCGAGTGTCGACTTTGACGTATTCGCCTTCTTCGAGGTAAAGGGGCACGGCGATTTCGGCTCCAGTTTCGAGGGTAGCGGGTTTGGTGCAACCGGTGGCGGTGTCGCCTTTGACGCCGGGATCGGATTTGACGATCTTCAGGATCACGAATGTCGGAAGCTCGATGCTGATGGGTTTCCCACGATGGAAGAGAACCTCGACTTCGATGTTGTCCTTGAGGAAGCCGACGACGTCAGAAATGTTGGACTCGTCGATATGGACCTGTTCGTAGTTGGACTGATCCATGAACACGTATTTGTCATCCTCTTTATAGAGGTATTCCATTTCGCGGATTTCGAGATCGGGTTTGCCTACGGTGTCGCCAGAACGGAAATTGTTTTCGAGGACGCGTCCCGTGATGAGGGATTTGTATTTGGTTTTGACGAAGGCAACGCCTTTGCCCGGCTTGACGTGCTGACATTCGACAATGACAAAAGGCTCACCGTCGATCTCGATTTTCAAATTCTTGCGAAAGTCCTGAGTTGAATACATGCGATTGTCCGATATTGGGGGCGCCTTTAGGGCACCAAAAAACGACGAGAAAAGGCAGCGCAAAAACTTGCGCGGGCCCGGCCCGCGCCTCTTTACCCCGATTGAGCAGGCGCGTCAAGGGCGTAAGGAGGGAGGACGGAATCTACGGATGCGTCAAGGGCATGAGAATAGAGAACGGAATCTCCGGGAGAAGGCGGCGTTGTTCTAAGAACTTGCAATGAATGGGGAATGGGCGTAAAATATTCGGGATTTTGGTTTGCCCGACAAGCCATATAAGATAGCAAATTGCGTGATTATTGGAGGCGACATGTCCAATCCGTTTCGTAAAATGAGTGCGCTGAAACGACTTTTGTCTTTCGTGGTACTCGTTGCATTCAGTCTGTCCTTTTCTCCCGTGGCGATGGCTCAGGGTGAGTTTGATTTCTCCGACGAAGGCGCGGATTCCGAAACGAGTTTCGATTTTGCCGACGACACCCCGGCGGCCCCCCTCGATTTGGGCAAAAAATTCGTCATGCCAAATAACGGAAAACCCGTAAACCTCGTCTACTTTGAACCCGTCGACGGCACGCCTCAGAAAACCCTCGATCAGCTCACCGAGGCCACCGTCGAGCAACTCAAAACAGACGCCTACAAAGACTACGATTCCGTCGAAGGTATCCCCGTCGTCGAAAAACTCAACGCCATGACCCCGGATGAACGCCTCACCTGCGTCGATGACGCCGCCTGCCTGGCCGACATCGGTCGCGAAATCGGTGCCGCCAACATCATCGTCGGTCGCATCTATACCGAAAATCGCGAACGCCCGCAGATCACCTTCGATCTCATCGAGGTCAGCACATCCACCAACAAAAACTCCATTTACTTCGATACCCAGACCCGCCTGCGAAAACAGGAACAGGACATCTCCGGCGCCCTCCTCCGACTCTTTAATATCGATACCGGCTCCATCGACACCCTCCTCACCAAACGCGAAGTCCAGGAATCCGCCCCCCTCCCCTTGGGACAGCTCGTCAGCGGTATCGTCGTCGGTGTCATCGGTCTCGCCGCCATCGGTACCGGCATCTACTTCGGCGTCGAAGCCAAAAATTATGACGACAAAGTCGCCGACGCCATCAAAAATAACCGCGACGAAAACGCCGCATACGGACAGGTGCCCACCCAGGTCCAAGCCAACAAGGATCACGACAAGGGCTCCGATTACGCCATGATCGCCAACATCCTCTACGCCACCGGTGCCGTGGCCGCCGTCGTTTCCGTCATCCTCTTCCTCGTGCGCAGCGACGCCGACGAAGACCTCTTTGCCAACGAACTCTACGTCTCGCCCACCGTCGGTGGTGACGGCGGCGGCGTCGTCGCAGGCTTCTCCTTCTAGTCCCCTTTCGTTCGCCAAAATCCCTCCTTCCACGGGGGGATTTTTTTTGTCCACGCAAGCCCCTCCATCCCTCGCCACTTCCTTTCGCGCCCATGGCGCGCGTCCCGGTGGGGGATGTGTCCCCCTGGGCCGCTATTTGCGCGGCGTATCGAGGCCACCGCCGAGATAGCCGCGCGGGCGGTGCGTATGGCTTCGCCATAGCACGCCCGACAAAAAAACACGCGTCACAGCGCAAATACGCGTCCACCCCCTCAGCGGGGGAGAACCCCCGCAACGCCCCCCAGAGGTCCCATGAAAAAAGGTCCAATCACTTACGAACTCAAGAAAACATGCGGTAAAGCACGCCGTGGCGTCGTCCATACCCACCACGGCGACATCGAAACGCCCGTCTTCATGCCCGTCGGCACCAATGGCGCCATCAAGGCCCTGAGCGTCGAACAGGTCGAATCGCTCAACCCCGCCATTATCCTGGCCAATTCATATCACCTCTATCTGCGTCCCGGACTCGATTTGTTGCGCGAAGCCGGCGGTTTGCACAACCTCGCCTCCTGGAAGCGCGCCTACTTGACCGATTCCGGCGGTTTCCAGGTGTTCAGCCTCTCCAAGATGCGCAAGTTCGACCCCGACGGCGTCCACTTCCAGTCCCACATCGACGGAAGCCGCCATTTTTATACCCCCGAACTCGTCATGGAAATCGAAGCCGCCATCGGCTCCGATATCGCCATGGTCCTCGACGATTGCCCCGCCCTCCCCGCCACACGCGATCGCATCGAGGCCAGCGTGCGCCGCAGTATCGCCTGGGCCGAGCGGTGCGCGCGGTGCGAACACCCCGCACATCAGGGCGTTTTCGGCATCGTCCAGGGCGGGCTCGAACTCGATATGCGCATGCGGCACCTCGAGGCCCTCGTCGAAATGCCCTTCCAAGGGCTTTCCATCGGCGGCCTCTCCGTCGGCGAAACCCCGGCCGAAATGCACGACTTGTGTCAACAGTTCGTCTATCAGATGCCCGAGGATTTTCCGCGTTACCTCATGGGCGTCGGGACGCCATGGGACCTCGTCGAGGGCGTCGCCGCCGGCATCGATATGTTCGATTGCGTCATGCCCACTCGCAATGCCCGCATGGGCACCGTGTTCGTCGGCGAGGGACGACGCCTGAACATTCGGAACGCCGCACACCGTATGGATTTGCGGCCACTCGATGAAAATTGCCCTTGCCTCGCATGCCGCCGCTTCTCCCGCGCCTATATCCGGCACCTCTACGAGGCAAAGGAAATCACCGCCGTCATCCTGATGACCCTGCACAACTTGACCCATTACCTCGAACTCATGCGCAAGATTCGCGAATCCATCGAAAATGATACCTTCGAAGACCTGCGCGCCCGTTATCAGCCTCGCCCCGGCGACCGCTGGTACGTCGAAAAGTAAGTTTTTATTTTTGTGTGTGTGGGGGGACAAAGTCCCCCCACGCCCCCCCCCCCCCGCTAAATAGCAAATTCCGCCCACAGGCGAAAGGGCGGAAAAGGTGAATTTTAAGATATTGAGGGTTGGTGGGTTGGGTGTGTTT
>CAMCLY010000195.1 GCA_945875805.1 uncultured Myxococcales bacterium
GACGCGGGCCCAAGCCCATCGACATCGGGTCAAAGCCGCGCGGCGCAACCCCGGCTTCCAACGGGTTCACCGAACCGGACGCGGGAACTTCGGGCGCCGACGGACGCGGGCCCAAGCCCATCGACATCGGGTCAAAGCCGCGCGGCGCAACCCCGGCTTCCATCGGGTTCGCCGGACCGGATGACACCAGATTTCCCCGTGGAGCCATCCCGGGCATCCCCGGCGGCATCGGCATGCCCCCCGGTTTCGGTGCCCCGCCTTCCACCTGACCGGCGACCTGTCCCGCCGCAACCTTGGCCATTTCCTCGTCAAACACCGGCTGATTGGGCATCGTCGGGCGATACGTCCCCTGAGACGAAATCGGGCGTAACGCCACATTGCGCATATCCCCCGCAGAATGCGGCGGCATCTGCAACACCGGCGCATTGAGTCGCGGCGCGGCAACCGGACGCGGAGGCTGAGCCGGACGCGGGGCCTGAGGCGGCGGCGCCATCATGCGCTGTTCGTCCACAAAATCGACGTTCACATCGCCAAACCGCAACTTGTCCCCCGGCCGGATTTCCTGCTGAGACACGCGCGCATTGTTCACAAACGAACCGTTGGAACTCTTCAGATCCAGCAAAAAATACCGTCCGTTCTGAAAGACGATCTTGGCATGAAAACGCGACAGCGACTTGGCCGGTATCACCACGAGATTCCCGGGATTCCTACCAATCGTCACCTCCGACTGCTGCGCGTTCACATCGACATAAATGGTCTGATAATTCTCATCTCGATAGACGACTCTTGCCACGGCGACCTCTCAAAAAAAATCCCGCATACGCTGTTTTGAACGGGACAAAATCCGCCCGTCAATATCACGATTGACGTGCCATTCTCAAAATCTTTATACAGCCCGCGGCGACGGACTTTGAGGGCGCCTGCGGCCCCCCTGCCGCCGTCCGTGCGGCTATGCGTCTGACGCCGCATACGCCGCCCGCGTCCGTCTATCGCCCTGGCGGCCGATACGACGTCCGTTTTTTATTATGGTTAATACGTATGAACACCATTTCCCCCACCGCGGACGCGGAAGCGCTCACCGCCACGATTCTTCAAAAACTCGGCGAACTCGGCGAAACCCTGGCCACGGCCGAAAGCTGTACGGGCGGCGCCATCGCGCACGCCATTGCCCGAATCCCAGGCGCATCCGGCGCCTTTCGCGGCTCCGTCGTGGCCTATTCCCCCGACGTCAAACGGCACCTGCTCGGCGTGCCAGACCTCTACCTCGACGACATCGGCATCGTCAGCCGTGAAACGGCCATGGCCATGGCCGCCGGGGTGTCGCACGCCCTAGACGCGGACTGGGCCCTCTCGACAACAGGCTACGCCGGCCCCGCCGGCGGCGACGCACGATACCCCGTCGGCACCGTATGCCTCGCCATCTACGCTCGCCGTCACCCCCAATGCGCCCAGACCATGACCGCTCATTTTGTCGGAAATCGCGCCCAGTGCATCCACTCCGCCACCCAATACGCCCTGCAAATGCTCAAAAACACCCTGTCTTTGCTCAATTGCAACAACCAGACGCAATTTTCTTGACTATTCATCAATAAACCGGCTAGCTTGCGCCGTCTTTTCGCCGCGCGAAATTCTCTTTTGCACGGATGGTATTCAGGTCCGGGACAACATCCCGGGCATTCTTCACAAGGTTGAGGTTGTAAACATGTACGCTGTGATCCGCACAGGTGGGAAACAATATCGCGTCAGCCAGGACGATGTCCTGCGCGTCGAAAAATTGGATGCCGAAGTCGGTGCCACCGTAAAACTCGATGTTCTTGCTATTGGCGAAGGGGAATCCCTCAAAATCGGCAAACCCGTTGTGGAAGACGCCAACGTCACCGCAACGGTCGTGCGTCACGCCCGCGCCCGCAAAGTCATCGTCTACAAATTCCGTCCCAAAAACTATTCCCGTAAAAAAGGTCATCGTCAGGCCTATACCGAGGTCCGTATTTCGATCGCCTAGTCCTTTTCGACTGCATTTCAAGGAGATAAACAATGGCTCATAAGAAAGGTCAAGGTTCCAGCCGAAACGGCCGTGACAGCAATCCGCAGTACCGTGGCGTCAAACTCTACGGCGGTCAGGCCTGCCGTGCCGGTAACATCATCATCCGTCAGCGCGGCACCCAAGTCCACCCGGGCAAAAACGTCGGCGTCGGTCGCGACTGGACCCTCTTCGCCCTCGTCGATGGTACCGTCAGCTTCGAAGTCTTCGGCGGCGGCAAAAAACGCGTCAGCGTCCTCCCGGCCGAAGCCTAGTTCCGCCGAACCGCTTTCGTTCCTCCATCACAAACACAAAAGGTGTCGCCATAACCGCGACACTTTTTGTGTTTTTTTTTCCCTGCACCCACTCAGACCTTCTCTCCTCACGCGAACCCCATTCGCGTCCTCTCAGGGACTCCATCATGCGATTTGTCGATGAAATCAAAGTCGAAGCCACCGCCGGAAAAGGGGGTGACGGCGCCGCCTCCTTCCGGCGCGAAATGTTTTATCCGCAAGGCGGCCCCAACGGCGGCGACGGCGGAAAAGGTGGAAACGTCATCCTCGTCGGAGACGACGGCTTCAATACCCTAAGCCACCTCCGTTACCGCCGTTTCCTGCGCGCCAAAAACGGTGCCCCAGGCGGCAACAACAAAATGCACGGAAAAAACGGTGACGACTGCACCGTCCCCGTCCCCGTCGGAACCCTCGTCTTTGACGCCGATACCGACGAACTCATCGGAGACATCACCGCCACTGGACAGCGACTCATCGCATGCAAAGGCGGGCGCGGCGGACGCGGAAACACACACTTCGCCACCGCCACCAACCGCACTCCGCACACCGCCGAACGCGGACGGCGCGGCGAATGCCGTATCCTCAGACTCGAAATGAAACTCCTGGCCGACGTCGGACTCCTCGGGTTCCCAAGCGTCGGAAAATCGACGTTCATTTCCACCATCTCTAACGCCCGACCCAAAATCGCCGATTACCCCTTCACCACCCTCGTCCCAAACCTGGGCGTCGTCTCCCTCCACGATGGCGCCATCAGCTTCGTCGTCGCCGACGTCCCGGGACTCATCGTCGGCGCCAGTCAGGGAAAAGGACTCGGCCTCGATTTCCTCAAACACCTCGAACGCACTCGCATCCTCATCCACCTCATCGAGGTCACACCACAACTCGAAGGACAGGAAACCGACCGAGACCCCATCCGCGATTTCGAAAAACTTAACCTCGAACTCAACGCGTTCAGCAAAGACCTCGCACAGAAAAAACAAATCGTCGTCCTCAGCAAAATCGACGAACCATGGGTCAGCGAACGAGAGCTCGAACTGCGCGCACACTTTGAAGCCAATGGTTTCGAGTTCCATGCCATCAGCTGCCAAAACCACCAGGGAATCCAGGAACTCCTCCACAGCATCGCCAAACACCTCTTCCAAATGCGTCAGGCTAAAGAAGATTGATTTTTTTTGTGGGGGAACCAGTCCCCCCCCCCCCCCCCGAAATGCGAAAAGGGAACATGGCGTCGCCATGTTCCCTTTTCGCATTTCATGAGGTGCTAAACCTTGGTCTGTCGTGAATATGAAACCTCTTTGTAGGTATGGGAAGGCTTTTTGTTTTTACATATTCATCCCCACATCACAAATCCCCTTTCCTCATATTGAGGTTATGGTGTCGAAGAATCCGCCCCATTCTTCACTTTGCGCTTGATGAAAACAAATATAACTATAACCCCACAGACCATCATAAACCAAATAACCAAAATACATAAAATCGTGAAGAGTTCTGTCACATTATTAGGATTATTTCCATCATAGAAAATTGTCTTTTTTGCTCCCGAATTGGACCAACGACCAGACGTGCATACACTCCCTGTAATGGTATATTCTATATTATTGTGCTCAAACCGAAATATATCTTGATACCCTTGAGTTTCTCCATTCTGATTATTATGTTTATTATGTTTATGTTTATGTTTATTACGTTTATAATGTTTATTATCATTTATAATGATTCACAGGTCCCGATGTTGAAATCACACAGTCTTCATACCCAACCGACACCGCCTGGGTCATCTCTATTGCCCCCAAGGGAGGCAGGAGTGCATATATAATACCTCCTATCAAAAGCGTCATAAACGTCATCACAATCCAAAGACCCAACTTCACCCGCTGCAAAATTTCTTTTGACATAATGCTCTCCATTCAAAAAGACAAACACTCCCCTCGATTCGCCGGCTTGAACCAAAGCGGTTCATGGCCAAAATCTTCCTAAACATCTACCATAACCTCCATACCATGACAAATCACCACTCACTGACATCCAGGGCTACAGCATTTAAAAATTCCCTTGACTTGGTAAAAAGAAGCTGGCTCACAAAGAGCCCATTTCAAGCCAAGGTTGGTATCATGTCAGATCTCAAGCTTTTAGCCACAATTCTCTATCGAATGCCCGAACCGCGAAGAACAAACAAAGGGAATATCCGTCATAAACTCGTTGACATCATTGTGATTACGCTATGTGCGATTATTTGCCGTTGCGACAGTTTTGTTGCCGTGGAATATTTGGGGCATGAGAGGAATCCGATTTCTTTTTGGTATCGCGATTCGTCATGACGATCATAAAAATCCCAAAAACAAGCGATACCGAATAAATTCCAAGCAAGTTGAGAATCATTTCGAGTTTTACCATATCCTCAGGATTGTTACCGTCATATAAAATTGTTTTGACTTCACTTATCTCATCTTGGACTTCCAAACAATCAGATCCTATAATCGTATACTCCTTACCCTCATGTTCAAATCGATATATTTCCTTATATCCTTTCTTTTGTTGACTATCTATACAATCTTCATAACCGACCAACACTGCCTGCGTCATCTTCATCGAATCCAAGGGGGGCATGATGACATATATAAACACGCCTATCATAAGCCCCAATCCCAATAAGATCACATAAATCGTTGTATTCGATGAGGTGGATGATTCCCCTCCTCCTCTCGGCCTTCTTCGTACCATAAAGTTCTCCTTTTCACGCTATCATTCACCATCCCCCCAAAAAACATACATCGTTCTTTAACGATTCAGTACCCTTTTGGATTTTTTATCTTCCGACCACACCGCCCCAAGCCTCACCACCTCATGAAATGCGCCCATTAGGGCGCATTTCGGGGGG